>NZ_JBYOJV010000011.1:0-224443 GCF_057798835.1 Cupriavidus sp. 291-E7 | reverse complement strand
GGTTCTTCGGAGAATTCCGGGGACTGAATTGCCACATTCCGTATCCTAATGGCCGTTAAGACGGCTGTTGAGGAACGGGATGCTGGATCGGAAGACGCTGCAGGCCTTGGGCTGCTGGGATGGCTACAGGCTGGATCGGGTGGTATGGCCTGAAGGGGAGAGCCGTACGCTGGCGCTGTACTTGAAGCCAGTCAGCAAGGTCATGTACTGCGAGGAATGCGGATCGAAGTGCCGGCAGGTCCATGAAACGGTGGTGCGGCGCGTGCGCGATCTTCCGCTGTTCGAGTACCGGGTGGTGCTGCATGTCCCCCGCAGGCGCGTCTGGTGCGATCAATGCGGGGGGCCGCGACTCGAGCGGCTCGAATGGCTTGGGCGCTACCAGCGTGTCACAGCCAGGCTGGCGCAGGCCTGCGGGCAGTTGCTGCGTCACTGCACGGTGCAGGCCGTGGCGGCTTTCTATGACCTGGGCTGGCATACCGTCAAGACGATCGACAAGGCGCGCCTGCGCGAGGCAGTCGTCGAGCCGGACTGGTCCAGCATCCGCTACCTGGCCATGGACGAATTCGCGCTGCACAAGGGCCATCGCTATGCGACGGTGGTGGTCGATCCGATTGGGCGGCAAGTGCTCTGGATCGGTCAGGGCCGCTCGCGCGAGACGGCGCGCGCCTTCTTTGCGCAACTCCCGGCAGGCGCGGCAGAGCGCATCGAGGCCGTTGCCATCGACATGACGACCGCCTATGAACTGGAGATCCGCGAGCATTGCCCGCAGGCTGAGGTGGTCTTCGACCTCTTCCACGTCGTGGCCAAGTACGGGCGCGAGGTGATCGACCGGGTCCGTGTAGATCAGGCCAACCGCCTGCGGCACGACCGTCCGGCCAGACGGGTACTCAAGTCCACGCGCTGGCTACTGCTGCGCAACAAGGAGAACCTGAGCGACCCTCAAGCCGTGCATCTGAACGAGGTGCTGCAGGCCAATCAGCCGTTGCTGACGGTCTACATCCTGAGAGACGAGCTCAAGCGGCTGTGGTTCTACCGCCGCCCGGGATGGGCGCAAAAGGCGTGGGAGCATTGGTGTGAACAGGCAAGCCAGAGCCGGATTCCGGCTCTCGAACTGTTCGCCCAGCGCCTGAAAGCCTATTGGCACGGCATCATCGCCCGATGCCGGCACCCGCTGAACACGAGCGTCGTAGAGGGCATCAACAACACCATCAAGGTCATCAAGCGTAGGGCCTACGGCTACCGCGACGAGGAATACTTCTTCCTGAAGATCAAGGCTGCCTTCCCCGGAATTCCTCGTTGAACCTTTTTTTAGTGCCTATCCCATAGCCGATACCGCCGGCTGCTGGCATGATGGCGGCGAACTGATGCCCCGGCGGGTCACCGGGGTCCACATCCTGTTTGCCATTGATGAGCCAACAAAGCCAGTTTCGCCTGCTTGGCGTGCGCCGTTTCGCCCCGTTCTTCTGGACGCAGTTCCTCGGGGCCATGAACGACAACGTCTTCAAGGTCGCCTTCACCTCTCTGGTCACCTATCACGCCGCGCTGTTCGACGGCGTGGATCCCCATAGCGCAGCGTTCCTGATCTCGGCAATCTTCATTGCGCCATTCGTGCTGTTTTCCGCTACCAGCGGACAGATCGCCGACAAGATCGAGAAGTCGCGGCTGATCCGCCTGGTCAAGTCGCTGGAGATCGGCATCATGCTGGTGGGGCTTGCCGGCTTCTACCTGCACAGCGCCACGTTGCTCTACACGGGCACGTTCCTGATGGGGCTGCATTCCACGCTGTTCGGGCCGGTCAAGTTCGCCTACCTGCCGCAGCACCTGGATCAGACCGAGCTGGTTGGCGGCAACGGACTTGTGGAAATGGGCACCTTCGTCGCCATCCTGCTCGGCACGCTGCTGGGCGGCGAGCTGGCGGGCCTGACGGGGGGCGACGGCACGATCGTGGGGCCGCTCTACGTCGGCATTGCCTGCGTGGCCATTGCGGTGACGGGCCGGGCGGTGTCGCAGGGCGTGCCGTTGTCGCCAGCGCCGCAGCCGGACCTGCGTATCAACTGGAACCCGTTCACCGAGACCTGGCGCAACCTGATTCTCGCCCGCGAAAGCCGCGTGGTGTTTCTCAGCCTGCTCGGCATTTCGTGGCTCTGGTTTTTGGGCGCCACCTTCCTGACGTCGTTTTTCAGCTTTGCCAAGGATGTGCTCGGCGGCGACCAGAACGTGGTCACGCTGCTGCTGGCCGTATTCTCGATCGGCATCGGCACGGGATCGCTGCTTTGCGAACGCCTGTCCGGGCGCCATGTGGAAATCGGCCTCGTGCCGTTCGGGTCGATCGGCATGACGGTGTTCGCCGTCGATCTCTATTTCGCCACGCATGGCCAGGCAACGGGCGCCGCCCTGAGCGGTGTGGGCGGCTTCCTGGCGCAGCCGGGCCACTGGCGCGTGCTGTTCGACCTGTTCTGCGTGGCGATGTTCGGCGGCTTCTACAGCGTGCCGCTCTACGCGCTGATCCAGAGCCGGTCCGCTCCCACGCACCGCGCCCGGATCATCGCCGCCAACAATATCCTGAACAGCTTCTTCATGATCGGCGCGTCGCTGCTGGGCGTGTTCATGACCCAGGCAGGCTATTCGATTCCGCAGCTGTTCCTGGTGGTGGGGCTGCTCAATGCCTTCGTCGCGGCCTACATCTACACGCTGGTACCCGAGTTTCTGCTGCGTTTCATCGCCTGGCTGCTGGTGCATACGATCTACCGGTTGCGTCGCATCAATGCCGAGCGGATTCCGGAAGACGGCGCCGCCGTACTGGTCTGCAATCACGTGAGCTTTGCCGATGCCGTGGTGCTGATGGCGGCGAGCCCGCGGCCGGTGCGCTTCGTGATGGATCACAACATCTTCAAGGTGCCGGGCTTGTCGTGGTTCTTCCGGCAGGCCAAGGCCATTCCGATTGCTCCGTTGCGCGAGAACCCCGAACTGCTGGAGCGTGCCTACGACGCCGTGGCCGCCGCGCTGGCGGATGGCGAACTGGTCTGCATCTTCCCGGAGGGCAAGATCACGGCCACCGGCGATATCAACCCGTTCAAGTCGGGCGTTTCGCAGATCATTCAGCGTACGCCGGTGCCCGTGGTGCCGATGGCGCTGCGCGGGCTGTGGGGCAGCTTCTTCTCTCGCAAGGGCGCACCGGCGATGACCCGCCCATTCCGGCGCGGCATCCTGAGCAAGCTCGAACTGGTGGTGGGCGAGCCAGTGGCTCCGGAGGCGGCCACGCCGGAGAGCCTTCAGCAGATGGTTCTTGCCCTGCGCGGCGACTGGAAATAACGATGATCACGCTCTTCACGTTCGGCCCGGCGTTCGGCCTGCCCGATGCCAGCCCGTTCGTCATCAAGGCCGAGATGCTGCTGAAGCTGGCGGGCCTGCCGTACCAGACCAAGCGCGGCAACCTGCGGCGTGCGCCGAAGGGCAAGCTGCCGTACCTGGATGACATGGGGCGGCTCGTTGCCGATTCCACGCTGATCCGCTGGCATATCGAGAAGACCTACCACATCGATTTCGACGAGGGCCTGACGCCGGCCGAGCGGGGCACGGCCTGGGCCGTCGAAAAGCTGCTGGAGGACAATCTTTACTGGGCAGTGGCCCGCGTGCGCTGGCTGGACGGTGACAATTTCGAGCGTGGTCCGGCAAAGTTCTTCAGCATGGTGCCGGGGCCGCTGCGCGGCATGGTCAAGGCGCTGGTCAAGCGCCGCGTGCGGCAGATGTTGTGGTCCCAGGGTCTGGGCCGCCACAGCGAGGACGACATGGCTGCCCTGGCGATTCAGGGCGTCAAGTCCATCGCCGACATCCTGGGCGAAAAGCCCTATCTGATGGGCGACCGGCCATGCGGCGCCGACGCCACGTTGTTCGCGTTCGCGGCCAGCCTGCAGTCGCCGGTCTTCGAGACGCCGATCCGGGCGGCCGCCGAGTCTCATGCCAATCTGCAGGCCTATCTGGCGCGCATGCGGGCACAGTTCTATCCCGATTTCGTGGGCGGCGGGGTGTTTGCGCCCGATTTTGGAAAGCCCGCGGCGGGAGTGGGGGCCGCCGAGGCCGCCGCCGGCGCCTGAGCCTGAGCGGAGGGGGGCGCTGACGCTAATCCGTGTGCAAGGCGCTAATGGCCGTACAATGTAGCCCGTCCCCCAATTCCTGCGCATTTCAACCATGTCCGGCAATACCCTCGGCCTGCTTTTCACAGTCACCACGTTCGGCGAATCGCACGGACCTGCCATTGGCGCGGTTGTGGATGGCTGCCCGCCGGGGATGTCGCTGACCGAGGCCGACATCCAGATCGACCTCGACCGCCGCAAGCCCGGCACGTCGCGCCACGTGACGCAGCGCCAGGAACCCGACCAGGTTGAAATCCTGTCCGGCGTATTCGAGGGCAAGACCACCGGCACGCCGATCTGCCTGCTGATCCGCAACACGGACCAGCGCAGCAAGGACTACGGCAACATCGTCGAGACCTTCCGGCCGGGGCATGCTGACTACACCTACTGGCACAAGTACGGTATCCGCGACTATCGCGGCGGCGGCCGTTCGTCGGCGCGCCTGACCGCGCCGGTGGTGGCGGCGGCGGCGATTGCCAAGAAGTGGCTGCGCGAGCAGTACGGCACCGAGATTCGCGGCTATATGTCGCAACTCGGTGAGGTGGAAGTGCCGTTCACGGACTGGAAGCACGTGCCGGAGAATCCGTTCTTCGCGGCCAATGCCGACATCGTCCCGGAACTCGAAACCTATATGGATGCACTGCGCCGCGACGGCGATTCCGTCGGCGCGCGCATCGAGGTGGTGGCCAGCGGCGTGCCCGTGGGCCTGGGCGAGCCGCTGTTCGACAAGCTGGATGCCGACATCGCCCACGCGATGATGGGCATCAACGCGGTCAAGGGCGTGGAGATCGGCGCCGGATTCGACAGCGTTGCCCAGCGCGGCACCGTGCATGGCGATGAACTGACGCCCGAAGGTTTCCGCACCAACAACTCGGGCGGCGTGCTGGGCGGCATCTCGACGGGGCAGGACATCAGCGTCTCGCTGGCGATCAAGCCGACTTCGAGCATCCGCACCGCGCGCGAGTCGATCGACAAGGCCGGTCAGCCGGCGAGCGTCGAGACGTTCGGCCGCCATGACCCGTGCGTGGGCATTCGCGCGACGCCGATCGCGGAGGCCATGCTGGCGCTGGTGCTGATGGACCACGCGCTGCGCCATCGTGCCCAGTGTGGCGACGTGCGCGTCGACACGCCGCGCATTCCGGCGCAGGTCAAATCCTGAGCGCCACCCCTTACCAGCCCGGGTCGATCGACCCGGCAACCTATCTCCGTTTCGGACTTTTCTACCTCGGCTACTACGGCTACGTCGGCGTGATCTCGCCGTATGTGAGTCTGTTCTTTGCCGATCGCGGCTTTTCGCCGGTACAGATCGGCGTGCTGATGGCGTGCTTTCAGCTGAGCCGGATCGTGGGGCCGTATCTGTGGGGCTGGCTTTCCGACGTCATGCATACGCGCGTCCGGCTATTGCGGCTGGCGGCGGTCACGGCACTGCTCGCGTTCCTTGCGGTGCCTGGCATTCACAGCTATGGCGGCATGATGGCGATGATGATCGGACTCAATCTGATCACCAGTGCCATGTCGCCACTGGGCGACGCGCTGACGATTTCCACGTTGCGGCGCCACGGCGCATTCGATCATCGCTACGGGCGCGTGCGCATGTTTGGCTCGGTGGGGTTCATCGCGGCCGTGCTGCTGGGCGGGGCCCTGTTCGAGCACTTCGGCATGCCGGCTTTTCCGTGGCTGGCCAGCGCGATGCTCGCGCTCTTTGCGCTGGTGGTCTTCGGCCTGCGCGATGCGGAAGACGAAGGGCCGCGCGTAAAGCCGCCGCCCGCACTGCCGCTGCTACGGCGTCCCGACGTGGCCTGGTTCCTGGCCTCGGCATTCCTGATGATGTTTGCGCACGCGGCGCTCTACGTCTTCTATTCGCTGTACCTGGAACAGCTTGGCTACAGCAAGATCGCCATTGGCGTGATGTGGACCATCGGCGTCGTGGCGGAGATCGTGTTTTTCTTCTATCAGGGCCGGATGTTCAGCGCGCTGGCGCTGCGCACGATCCTGGCCGGTACGTTCGTGCTGGCGGCGATTCGCTTCGGCGTGACGGGGTATTTTGCCGAGCACGTCTGGCTGATGGCGGTCGTGCAGACGCTGCACGCGGCCACGTTCGGCGCGCATCACAGCGCCAGCCTGAAACGCCTGCAGCGCTGGTTTGCGGGGCCGCTGCAGGGCAGGGGGCAGGCGCTGTACACCGGAATTTCCTACGGCGTCGGCGGTACGCTCGGTGGCCTGGTCATGGGGTGGACGTGGAAATCGTTGGCGCCGATGCATACGTTCGGCCTCGCCGCGCTGGCAGCGTTGATCGGGGCTGGCTGCGCGGCGATGAGCTTCCGTGGCGAGCACGCTGAAGCCGCGCAGCAGGCTTAAGCCAGCAACCCCGCCACACGCTCGGCAATCGCCAGCGACGACGTCAGCCCTGGCGATTCGATCCCGAACAGATTGACCAACCCCGGTACGCCGTGCACTTGCGGGCCGTCGATGCGGAAATCGGCGGCCGTCTCGCCGGGGCCGCTAATCTTGGGGCGGATGCCCGCGTAGCCCGGCTGCAAAGCGCCATCGGCCAAGCCCGGCCAGTAGCGTCGCACCTCGGCGTAGAAGCTGTCCGCGTCATGCGGTGGCACGCTGTATTCGATTTCGTCAATCCAGCGCACATTGGGGCCGAAGCGCGCCTGACCGCCCAGGTCCAGCGTCAGGTGCACACCCAGCCCGGCCGCTTCGGGCACGGGATAGATCAGGCGCGAAAACGGTGCGCGGCCGGCCAGCGTGAAATAGCAGCCCTTGGCGTAGTACTGCGGCGGAATGTGCTCGGCCGCGATGCCCGTGATGCGGCGCGCCAGGTCCGGTGCCGTCAGCCCGGCCGAGTTGACGACCGTACGGGCCAGTAGCGTGGTTGCGCCGTCGGTGCCGCCGATTTCCAGCCGGATACCGTCCGGTGTGACTTCGCCCGCCAGCACTGGAGACTGCACCGCCAGCATCGCGCCCGCCTGCTCGGCATCGCCCAGCAGGGCGGTCATCAGGCCGTGGCTGTCGATGATGCCGGTGGACGGCGACAGCAGCGCCGCATGGCATTCGAGTTGCGGTTCCATCGCGCGTGCTTCGTCGCGGGTGAGCAGGCGCAGGTCATGCACGCCGTTGGCTTCGGCCTTGGCGCGGATGCCCGCCAGCGTGGCGACCTGTGCTTCGCTGGTGGCCACGATCAGCTTGCCGCAGCGCTGGTGGGTGACGTGATGGCTGGCGCAATAGTCGTAGAGCATGGCCTTGCCGCGCACGCACAGTTCGGCCTTGAGCGATCCGGCCGGATAGTAGATGCCGGCGTGAATGACCTCGCTGTTGCGCGCGCTCGTGATCGTGCCGAATGCGTTCTCGGCTTCGAGAATGATGACCTCGCGGCCCTGCTGGGCCAGGGCGCGGGCCACGGCCAGCCCCACTACGCCAGCGCCGATCACGACGCAGTCCACGTTTTCCATCTGTCTACTCCTGTCTGTCTTTTCGGTTCGGGTGATCAGCCAAGGCCCATCCGGCGCGCGGCGGCGCTCAGGTGCGAGGATGCCGCGGCGCGCGCCGCCTCGGGGTTGCCGGCGGCGATGGCATCGACAAGCGCGGCGTGTTCGGCGTCGGCGGCACGCGGGGTGCCCTCGGCGGTGTGCAGGCTTGCGCTGTTCTCCCAGGCACGCTGGCGCGCTACCAGCAGTTGCTGGCTGACGAAATCGGTCAGGCCCGTGAAGCACGGGTTGTGCGCGGCCTGGGCAATGGCGTGATGGAACGCGATATCGGCGGCCGCCGCGCTGGGAAAATCGTCGGCGTGGCGCTGCATGGCGCCCAGGGCCTCCCGGATTGCCAGCAGGTCGGCTTCGGTGCGACGCAATGCCGCCATCTCGGCGCAGGCTGTTTCCACCACGCGGCGCAGCTCGAACAACTGGTCGAGCGTCGGTCCGCCATCGGGGGCACTGGCCACGCGCCAGACCTGACCGCCTGGGGTTGCCGACACATAGGCGCCCGACCCCTTGCGCGTCACCAGCACGCCATCGGCCTTGAGCAGGGCGATGGCTTCGCGCACGATGGGCCGGCTGACGTCAAAGGTCTCGGCCAGCGCCGCTTCCGCGGGCAGTCGCGCGCCAGCGGCAAAGCGGCCGGCGGCAATATCGTCGCGCAGGGTTTGGGCGATGCGGTTGGCGAGCGAAGCGGGGCGGGGCAGTCGGTCCATCGAGGCCAGAATGTGTTTGTAAAGTCTGTCAGGCTGTCTGACAGATTTCATTGGATGGCTGATTCTGCAGAGTTAGTTGATAGCCGTCAAGCGAGGTTTGCGGCGGTGATGGCGGAATGGCGTCGGCGCCACAAGGGTATTTCCCGAATGGCGACGCCACGAAGGTGGGGTCAAGGTTCTGTCACATTGGTCGATAGCAGACGCATCAGGATTGGTGCCGCCTTCTCGGGTGATGGCAGGCAGCCCCCCCAACCACGATTTACCGCGTGGACGCGACTTTCGCTCCACGCGTTTCATGGAGCGTCCTTTCGCCATGATTCCGCTCACTCCTCAAGATCTGCCTGTCGGGCAGCCATTGCCCTGGTCCTTGCTGGACGGGCAGGGCAATCTGATGCTCGGCAGCGGCAGCATCATCCCCGATGCGCGCGACCTGGCGCTGGTGTTCCGCCACGGTACGGTCAGCCGTCCCGACGACATGCCCGAGGCAGGCAATGAACCCGATGTTCAGGGCGGTTCGCGCCTGAGCAGCGGGCCGCTGGGGCTGCAGGTTGGCACCCTGTTGCATGTGAAGACGCCGGGCGAGCAGTCGCGCGCGGCGGCCAGCCGTCTGATCGGTTTTATCGAGCAGGGGCTGTTCGTTACCTGGCCGACGCTGGGCGGCCGCGAGATGAATGTGGCGGCGGGCGAAACGCTGTTGCTGCGCGGCTTCTCCGGGCACGCCATCCACAGTTTCACGTCCACGGTGACCGCGGTATGCCGCAGTCCGTTCCGGTACCTGGTGCTGTCCGCCCCGGCGCAGACGGAACAGATGCCCGTACGGCGAGCGGCGCGCGTGCCGACGCGGCTGGCAGCCTACCTGATCGATACCGTGGAAGAGGGCGACCACGACGCTCCCGAAACCAGCCACGACGAACGCATGCGCGAAGGGCTTGCGCGGTTGGGCCTGCTATCCGATCTCAGCACCGGCGGCGCGCTGGTGCAAACGTCGTCGCCGGCACCCGCGGTGGGGCAGAAGGTCAGCTTGCGCTTTCAGTTGCGCACTGGCGCGCTCGATGCGGAAGTCACGATCGACGCCACTGTCCGCAGCGCACCCGCGCAGGACGATGACGAGTTTCCGGCCTTCGGCGTGGCGTTCGACGCGCTCGGCGAACGGGAACTGACACTGCTGCAGTGCTTTATCTACGAGCAACTGCTGGCCACGACCTGCATGCCGGTCTGAGTCCGCCGGCTTCGGCTGGCGAGTGTTTGGTGGATTGCATCGCTGCTGCATACGGAAACCAGTCCGCCGTTGGGACCCGATCGATTCAGGCTCAGGCACTGCGCGAATACGTACACGACAACGCTGCACGGTCAGCGTCTGCGCGCTGATGCGCGGCGTGAGTTCCACTCACTTTGCACCAAACTGTCATAGGTGGTATTACCGTTGCGTAGCATCAATTTCTTGCCTTCGTGAAAGGCATACGGTTACGGGCATTCGACGGATTGCTCAACGAGGTAACCGCATGGCAACGAAGAAGAGAAAGTCCCTATTCAAGCACCTATCGATTGGCGCCATCGTCGCGCTAGTGGGTATCACTGGATTCCTGTTACTGACGGCACCCAGCACCTGGCGGCTCCTGCATGCATCGCGGGATGTGCCGGACACTTCGGTCCCCGACCTGAAAAACGGGCGCACCCAATTCATCGCCGGCGATTGCGCAACATGCCACGCTTCGGTTGGCAAGGGCGATGAAACCCTGCTGGGTGGCGGCCGGTCCCTGGAAACCGCGTTCGGCGAGTTCAACATGCCGAATATCTCGTCGCATCGAGATGACGGCATCGGCGCATGGTCGCTCGATCAGTTCATCATGGCCATGCGCGAGGGCGTGATTCCGGGCAAGGGCAACGCCTATCCGGCCTTCCCTTACACGTCGTACCAGCGCATGACGGCCAACGATCTACGCGACCTGTTTGCCTACATGCAGACGCTGCCGCCGGTGGCCGGCAAGGTAGCCGATCACGATCTGAAATTTCCGTTCTCGATTCGCCGTGGTGTCGGACTGTGGCGGCTGGCCTTCCTCGATGGCAAGCCCGTGCCCGACGATCCCGCGCAGAGCGCGCAGTGGAATCGTGGCCGCTACCTGGTGGAAAGCTCGGCGCACTGTGTGGAGTGCCATTCGCCACGCAACGTGATGGGCGCGGTGCCGTTCGCCAAGCGTTTCTCCGGCGGACCGAATCCGGAAGGCACGGGGTACATCCCGAACATCACACAGGATGAGACGGGCATCGGCTACTGGTCGGTCGGCGACATCGCCCGATATCTTGAGCAGGGCGTCAATCCCATCGGCATCAAGGCCGGCGGCGATATGAAGGAAGTGGTCATGAACACGGCGCGTCTTTCCGAAGAGGATCGGCTGGCCATGTCGGTCTATCTGAAGTCGCTGGCTGGCGTGGAAGCGCCAAACGCCGGTGCACCAAAGCCGAACCGGACCGAAGAAGTGGTCATGCTGCCTGCCGACCAGGCCCATTCCGGACCCTCGCGGCTGACGTCGCTGGCGACATCGCCCGATGCGCTGGCAAGTCGGAACGAGCTGTACGTCGTGTCGCCCACGCCGTTCACGCTGGACGCCAATGGCGCGTCCGAGGCCGGCAAGCTGCTGGGTGCAACGAAGCTGACCGTGGTGAGCCGTGACGCCGGGCGGGTGCAGGTGCGCGTCGATGGCTGGCAGCAGGATGGCTCCGAAAGCGCGATGTATGCGCTCAGGGGTCAGCGCATCATGCAGGCCGTGCTGTCGCCCGAGGCGATTGCCAAGGTGGAGCGCGTCAAGACGGAGCGCGATGAAGAGACCGGGCAGGACTGGCATCAGGGCAGCCTCACCGTCTGGATTCCATCGACGGGCCTGTCCGCGGATCTTGCGCAGCTGTGGAAGCACAGCGACGAGACCTATCGGCGCTCTTGCGCGAGCTGCCATGCATTGCCGCACTCCGAAGAATATCTGGCGAACCAGTGGATTGGCACGCTTGGCGCGATGAAGCGATATACGTCGCTCGATGACGCCGAGTACCGCCTGATGCTGTCGTGGCTGCAGAACCATTCGAAAGACGTGGGTTCGGGCGCGCATGGCAAACCTCACGGCGGCGACGAATGACCTCGCCACAAGTATCGGCCCGCGCGTTGCGCGGGATCACGATCGAGCGCATGGCCGGCTGGCTGGCGGCGCCTCCGGCCGAGCATGTCGTCGCGCAGCTTCAATCGCCCGACGGGCAGGCGATGCTTGACGCCATCGCTGAAGAATTCGATTGCGAAGCAGAGGCGCGAGCGCTGTGCGCGGCGTTGACCGGGGCATCGCCTTCCACGCGGGCGCTGGACATTGCAGTGTCCTGGACCCGGCTGTTCGAAGGCGTGATGGGTGCGCCATAGGTGCCCCCTTACGAAAGCGCCTACGTGGACGACGCCGCGGCGCCGTCCGCACGACGGCTGTTTGGCAAGCCGGTCGACGAGATGAACGAACTGCTGACGCGCTTTGAGATGTCGTTGGCGAGCCGCGCGGAGCCACCGGACCACGTTGCGGTGGAGCTTGCCCTGTATGCGCATCTGCTGTGCCGCGGTGACGCCGATGGCATCGCGTTGATGCGTGAACGCCTTTACGCCTGGGTGCCGACGCTGATCGAGCGATGCCACTCGAACGATCCCGACGGCTTCTATGGCGCCACTGCCAGACTGCTCGGCGTGTTGCTGGAGCACACGCCGGATTCCGCACCACAAGAATGGAGTCAATATGCCGAATGAATGCAAGAACCGGGAGCCGAGCGCATCCCGTCGACGTTTCATCAAGAGTGTGCTGGCCACTGGCGCCCTGGGCACCAGCCCCGCGCTGCTGGCCGCCGGCGCCGCCAAGGTGGCGGCACCGACTGGCACCGCCGAAGTACTGACCGGCTCTCACTGGGGCACGTTCTATGCGCGCGTGGAGAATGGCCGGGTCACTGGCGTACGCCCCTGGGAGAAGGACCCAAGGCCGTCGCATCAGTTGCCGGGCGTGATCGACTCGATCTATTCGCCGACGCGCATCCGCTACCCGATGGTGCGGCGTGCCTGGCTGGAAAAAGGGCCGGGCGCCGATCCGGCCGGCCGGGGTAAGGGCGATTTTGTGCGCGTGAGCTGGGAAAAGGCGCTGGACCTGGTGGCGAAGGAACTCGATCGTGTGCGCCGCAAGCACGGGCCGAAGGCAATTTTTGCCGGTTCGTACGGCTGGAAGAGTCCCGGCAAGATGCACAACTGCCAGACGCTGTTGTCGCGCGCGATGACGGTCAATGGTGGCTTCGTCAGCCGCAGCGGCGATTATTCAACCGGCGCGGCGCAGGTCGTCATGCCTTATGTGGTTGGCTCGATCGACGTGTACGAGCAGCCCACGGTCTGGCCAGTGCTGGAGGAACACACCGAACTGATGGTGTTCTGGGCCGCGGACCCGATGGTGACGAACCAGATCGGCTGGCAGGTGCCCGATCACGGCGCCTATCCGGGCATGGACGCGCTCAAGAAGAAGGGCGTCAAGGTAATCTGCATCGATCCCGTGCGCACGGAAACGTGCGAGTTCTTCAATGCCGAATGGATCGCCCCGCGTCCACATACGGACGTGGCAATGATGCTTGGCATCGCCCACACGCTCTATACGGAGAACCTGCACGACGCCAAATTCCTGGCGCGCTACACCACCGGTTTCGACCGTTTTGTGCCGTATCTCACGGGCAAGTCCGATGGTGTGCCCAAGGATGCAGCGTGGGCATCCGCAATTTGCGAGATTCCCGCCGATACGATCCGCGATCTGGCACGGCGGTTTGCCGCGAAACGCACGATGCTGGCCGCGGGCTGGTCGATCCAGCGTCAGCATCACGGCGAGCAGTCCCACTGGATGCTGGTCACGCTGGCGTCCATGCTGGGACAGATCGGCCTGCCGGGTGGCGGCTACGGCTTCACGTATCACTACGCCAATGGCGGCAGTCCCACGGCGACCGGTCCGGTGCTGCCGGGTATCACCGCCGGCTCCAAGCCGAAGGACGGTGCGGCATGGCTGGACACGGGAGGCACGGAGTCGATCCCGGTCTCGCGGATCGTAGACATGCTGGAAAACCCCGGCAAGCCGTACGACTTCAACGGCAGGCGGTCGAAGTATCCCGATATCAGTCTGGCGTATTGGGTCGGTGGCAATCCGTTCATGCACCATCAGGATCGCAACCGGATGCTGAAGGCGTGGCAGAAGCTCGATACCTTCATCGTCCATGATTTCCAGTGGACCGCCACCGCGCGGCACGCCGATATCGTCCTGCCTTGTACCACCAGCTACGAGCGCAACGATATCGAGGGAATCGGCGACTATTCGATGAGCCATATCGTGGCCATGCGCAAGGTGGTGGAGCCGCTCTTCGAGGCGCGCAACGACTACGACATCTTTGCCGATATCTGCGAGCGGATGGGCACTGGCAAGGCGTTCACGGAGGGGCGCGACGATATGGCCTGGATCCGGTCGTTCTATGAGGCCGGGCGCGTACAGGCACGCGGCAAGCGCATGGAAATGCCGGTGTTCGATGTGTTCTGGAACAGCAACAAGCCGCTGGCATTCCCGATCAGTGACGATGCGAAAGGCTTTATCCGACATAAGGCATTCCGCGACGATCCATTGCTCAATGCCTTGGGCACGGCGTCAGGGCGCATCGAGATCTATTCGACGAATATCGCGAAGATGCAGTACGACGATTGCCCGCCGCACCCGACGTGGATGGAGCCGCTCGAACGGCTCGGTGGTCCCACGACGAAATACCCGCTGCATATCGTCAGTAGCCATCCGAAGAGCCGGCTGCATTCGCAGCTGTGCGGCACCGAGCTGCGCAAGAGCTATACGATCAAGGACCGCGAGCCCTGCCTGATGCATCCCGAGGATGCCAAGGCACGCGGCATTGCCGATGGCGACATCGTTCGCGTCTTCAATGACCGTGGGCAGATTCTGGTCGGCGTCCGGCTGACTGACGATATCCGTCGCGGTGCCATTCGCGTCTGCGAGGGTGGGTGGTATGACCCCTCCGAAGCCGGCAAGCCTGGCACGCTGTGCCGCTACGGCGACGTGAACAATCTGACGACAGGTATCGGCACGTCAAAGCTGGCGCAAGGGAACTGCGGCCATACGGCAATGGCCGACGTGGAGAAATTCCGCGGTACGGTGCCCGCGGTGCAAGTCTTCACGGCACCGCGCGGCACGGATGCCTGATCGTCACCACGATCGCCACCACGAATGAAAATGCCGGCCCTCGGGCCGGCATTTTCAATTCGCGTTCAACTCGAATTCGCGGTTGCCAGGCTTACATCGCCACAGGCTTACATCCCCACGTAGTTCGGACCGCCACCGCCTTCCGGCGTGATCCACACGATGTTTTGCGTCGGGTCCTTGATGTCGCAGGTCTTGCAGTGCACGCAGTTCTGCGCGTTGATCTGCAGGCGCTCCTTGCCATCGTCGTTCTGCACAAACTCGTACACGCCAGCCGGGCAGTAACGCGACTCGGGGCCGGCGAACTTTTCCCAGTTGACGTTGACCGGCACGCTGGCGTCCTTGAGGGTCAGGTGCGCGGGCTGGTTCTCTTCGTGGTTCGTGTTGCTGATGAACACCGACGACAGCCGGTCGAACGTGAGCTTGCCGTCCGGCTTCGGATATTCGATCTTCTCGCACTCGGCAGCCGGCTTCAGGTACACGTGGTCCGGCTTGGTGCGGTGGATGGTCCAGGGCGGGTTACGGATGCCGAGCTTCGGCAGCAGCCACTGCTCGATGCCAGTCATCAGCGTGGCCGTGGTGCGGCCCTTCTTGAACCATTGCTTGAAGTTCTTGGCCTGCAGCAGTTCCTTGTGCAGCCAGCTCTGCTCGAACGCGGCCGGGTAGGCGGTCAGCTCGTCATGCTGGCGGCCGGCTTGCAGCGCGTCGTACGCGGCTTCGGCGGCCATCATGCCGGTCTTGATCGCGGCGTGGCTGCCCTTGATGCGTGAGGCGTTCAGGTAGCCGGCGTCGCAGCCCACCAGCGCGCCGCCCGGGAATACGGTCTTCGGCAGCGACAGCAGACCACCGGCCGTGATGGCGCGCGCGCCATAGCCGATGCGCTTGCCGCCTTCGAAATACTGGCGGATCTCCGGATGCGTCTTGAAGCGCTGGAATTCCTCGAATGGCGAGAGCCACGGGTTCGTGTAGTCCAGACCCACCACGAAGCCGACCGCAACCTTGTTGTCCTCCATGTGATAGAGGAACGAGCCGCCGTAGGTGGCCGGGTCCAGCGGCCAGCCGGCCGTGTGAACCACCAGGCCGGGCTTGTGCTTGGCCGGGTCGATTTCCCACAGTTCCTTCAGGCCGATACCGTAGCTCTGCGGGTCCTTGCCGGCGTCGAGCTTGTACTTGGCGATGATCTGCTTGCCCAGGTGGCCACGCGCGCCTTCGGCGAAGATCGTGTACTTGGCATGCAGCTCCATGCCGAGCTGGAAGTTCTCGGTCGGCTCGCCTTCCTTGTTGATGCCCATGTTGCCGGTGGCCACACCCTTGACCGAGCCGTCGTCGTTATAGAGCACCTCGGCGGCCGGGAAGCCCGGGAAGATTTCCACGCCCAGCGCTTCGGCCTGCTGGCCCAGCCAGCGCACGAAGTTCGACAGGCTGACGATGTAGTTGCCTTCGTTGTGGAAGCACTCGGGGAGCAGCGGAGCACCCTTGGAGCCGGACTCGTCCAGGAACAGGAACTTGTCTTCGGTGACGGGCTGGTTCAGCGGCGCGCCCAGCTCCTTCCAGTTCGGGATCAGTTCATTCAGCGCGCGGGGGTCCATGATGGCACCCGACAAAATGTGCGCGCCGGGCTCGGAGCCTTTTTCGAGCACGCAGACATTGACGTCGCCGCCTTTTTCCGCAGCAAGCTGCTTCAGGCGAATGGCCGTGGCCAGGCCGGCGGGGCCGCCACCGACGATGACGACGTCATACTCCATCGCTTCACGCGGGCCGAACTGCTCGACGAGCTGTTGCTGATCCATTGTCTCTAACCCTCAGTTTCTTCTGGGCGGCAATACTGCCGCATGGTTGCAGCCCTCTCCAGGCGTGCGGTTTGTGGGATGCGGTGATCGTGCTCTGCGGAACGGTGGCCGGCGGGGAACGAGGCAGGGCCGGGATGGGCGGCATGCGCGGCCCGGTGAGAGCGCGGTGCGGCATGCGCGGTGATCGGGCATTCGGTGGGTTACCGGGCCGGATCTAGGCGTTTTTCCTCTTTCCCTTTGGGGACCAAGTTCTTAGAATCTTCGGCATTGTCCGGGACTCGACACCCTCAGGCAAGACATTTTTTTGAACGACCGTTCTTTTTTTTGATAAGCTGCGGCCGCGCGGCAGCAGGTGCCTTCTCCGGCGCCCGCCATGCGGAACAGCGGGCCGTGCCGAGCCGGCGCGGTTGCTCCCACATCGAGGGTAACTATGGGTTTGTCGATCAATCTGGAAGGCAAGGTCGCGCTGGTGACCGGTGCGTCGAGCGGGCTGGGCACGCGGTTTTCTCATGTTCTGGCCGCCGCGGGGGCCAAGGTCATCCTGGCGTCGCGCCGCGTGGAGCGGCTCAAGGAGCTGCGCGCTTCGATCGAGGCCGATGGCGGCAGCGCGCACGTGGTGCGCCTGGACGTGACCGACCCGGACAGCATCCGCGCCGCCGTGGCGCATGCGGAAACCGAAGCGGGTTCCATCGATATCCTGGTGAACAACTCCGGCGTTTCCACCACGCAGAAGCTGACTGACGTCACCGCTGACGACTTCGACTTCGTCTTCGATACCAACACGCGCGGCGCGTTCTTTGTGGCCCAGGAAGTGGCCAAGCGCATGATTGCCCGCGCCAAGGGCGCGGAGAAGCTGGGCAACCCGTTGCCACAGGCACGCATTGTCAATATTGCGTCGGTAGCCGGTCTCAAGGTACTGTCGCAGATTGGTGTCTATTGCATGAGCAAGGCCGCGGTCGTTCATATGACCAAGGCTATGGCCCTGGAGTGGGCGCGTCACGGGATCAACGTGAACGCGATCTGCCCCGGATATATCGACACCGAAATCAACCACCACCACTGGGATACCGATGCGGGGCAGAAGCTGATCCAGATGCTGCCGCGCAAGCGCCTGGGCCGACCCGAAGACCTCGACGGCCTCTTGCTGCTGCTGGCGTCCGATGCATCGCGCTTTATCAACGGCGCGGTGGTCACTGCCGACGATGGCATGGTCTGACCGCTGACCCTTCGGGGAGGGGACGGGCCTACAAGAATAAGCAACAGGAGAATCGCCCCCGATGGCCGGCATGGCTCTGGGGGGTGGCCCGGACCGGAGGCCGGGGGTAGAACATGGCTCAAGAAGAACAGGCACGGCGCGACGCCGGGCCGCAGCACGTCGTCGATTCGGTGATCATCCCCGAAGCCGCCGACGAGGCGCGCGACAGCGAATTCCGCATTTCACCGCGTATCGAAGACTGGATTGGCGTGATCGTGATGGTGCTGCTGGTGGCCATCACGTTCGCCAATGTGGTGGTCCGCTATTTCACCGACGAATCGTTCGCCTGGACCGAGGAATTCTCGGTTTTCCTGATGATCGTGCTGGCCCTGGTGGCGGGCAGCGCGGCCGTGGCGCGCGATCGCAATATTCGCATCGAGTATTTCTTCGAGCGTGGCAGCGCCGCGCGGCAGAAGCGGCTGGCGGTACTGTCGGCGCTGGCCGTCGCGGCCATGTTCCTGGCGCTGGCAGTGCTGGGCGCGCGGATTACCTGGGATGAATACACGTTCGGCGAAACCTCGCCGGGCATTGGCGTGCCGAGCTGGTGGTACTCGGTCTGGCTGCCGGTGCTGTCGGTGGGCATCGCGCTGCGTGCGCTGGCACTGGCGCTGCGCAATCTCCGCGCATTGAAGGCCCTGAAGCAGGACGGAGGGCATGCGCAATGACGCTGGTCGCCATCATTCTCTTCGTGGTGTTCATCGGCTTGATGCTGCTTGGCGTGCCGATTGGCGTGTCGCTGGGGCTGGGCGGGCTGGTGGCCATTGGCCTGTCGAACCTCGATACGCAGATGTTCGGCCTGCTGGCCGTGCCGCAGAACTTCTACGCCGGGCTGGCCAAGTATCCGCTGCTGGCGATTCCGATGTTCGTGCTCGTGGGCTCGATCTTCGACCGCTCGGGCGTGGCGCAGCGGCTGGTGACATTTGCCATCGCCATCGTCGGACGCGGTCCGGGCATGCTGCCGCTGGTGGCCATCCTGGTGGCAATGTTCCTCGGCGGCATCTCCGGTTCGGGACCCGCCAACGCGGCGGCCGTGGGCGGCGTGATGATCGCGGCGATGTCGCGTGCCGGTTATCCCGGTTCGTACAGCGCCGCGGTGGTGGGCGCCGCGGCGGCTACGGACATTCTGATCCCGCCGTCGGTGGCATTCATCATCTATAGCGTGCTGGTGCCGGGCGCATCGGTGCCTGCGCTGTTCGCGGCCGGCATGATCCCGGGCATCCTGGCCGGCGTGGCGCTGATCGTGCCGGCGGTATGGCTGGCACGCAAACACAACATGGGGCATATCGAGGCCGGGCTGCCGCGCCCGCCGTTCTGGAAGAGCCTGCGCGAAGCCGCGTGGGGTCTGGTGGCGCCGTTCCTGATTCTCGGTGGCATGCGCGCGGGCTGGTTCACGCCGACCGAGGCCGCCGTGGTGGCCGTGGTCTATGGGCTGTTCGTCGGCATGGTGATCTACCGCAGCATCGGCATGCGCGACCTGTTCACGATCTTCCAGGAAGCCGCGGAAACATCGGCGGTCATCCTGCTGGTGGTGGCGCTGGCCGGCATCTTCGCCTATGCGCTGTCCACGCTCGGCGTGATCGATCCGCTGGCCAACGCCATTGCGAATTCGGGTCTGGGCGAGTACGGCGTGCTGGCGCTGATCGTGCTGCTGCTGATGACGGTGGGCATGTTCCTGGACGGCATCTCGATCTTCCTGATCTTCGTGCCGCTGCTGCTGCCCATTGCCAACGCGTTCCACTGGAACCCGGTATGGTTTGGCGTGGTGCTGACGCTGAAGGTGGCGCTGGGCCAGTTCACGCCGCCGCTGGCCGTGAACCTGATGGTGTCGTGCCGCATTGCCCGTGTGCGCATGGAGGAAACCGTGCCCTGGGTGATCTGGATGCTGCTGGCGATGTTCATTGCCATGCTGATGGTGCTGGCGTATCCGCCGCTGGCCACCTGGCTGCCCGACTACCTGGGCTACTGATTTGCCATGAAAGAAAAAACGAAACGAGGAGAGTCCCGAATGAAACGCCGTGCCCTGATGCTGTCCGTTGCCGCTTCGATTGCCGCCGCCGCCTTCACCGCGCCGGCCGCGATGGCGCAAACCTACAAGGCCGAGTACAAGATGTCGCTGGTGCTGGGCCCCGCGTTCCCGTGGGGCAAGGGCGGCGAGATCTGGGCGGACCTGGTGCGCCAGCGCACCAGCGGCCGCATCAATATCAAGCTGTACCCGGGCACGTCGCTGGTGGCGGGAGACCAGACGCGCGAGTTCTCGGCCATTCGCCAGGGCGTGATCGACATGGCCGTTGGCTCGACCATCAACTGGTCGCCGCAGGTCAAGGAACTGAACCTGTTCTCGCTGCCGTTCCTGATGCCCGACTACAAGGCGCTGGACTCGCTGACGCAAGGCGATGTCGGTAAGTCGATCTTCGGTACGCTGGAAAAGGCTGGCGTGGTGCCGCTGGCCTGGGGCGAGAACGGCTTCCGCGAAGTATCGAACTCCAAGCGTGAAATCCGCAAGCCGGAAGACCTCAAGGGTCTGAAGCTGCGCGTGGTGGGCTCGCCGCTGTACATTGAAACGTTCAACGCGCTGGGCGCCAACCCGACGCAGATGAGCTGGGCCGATGCGCAGCCGGCGATGGCGTCGGGCGCCGTGGATGGCCAGGAGAACCCGCAAAGCGTGTTCGCCGCCGCCAAGCTCTACACGGTGGGCCAGAAGTACGTGACCACCTGGGGCTATGTTGCCGATCCGCTGATCTTCGTGGTCAACAAGCAGATCTGGGAAAGCTGGACGCCGGCCGACCGCGAGATCGTGAAGCAGGCCGCCATCGACGCCGGCAAGCAGGAAATCGCGCTGGCCCGCAAGGGCTTGGTCGAGCCGGGCGCGCCGGCCTGGAAGGATATGGAGCAGCACGGCGTGAAGGTGGTCTCGCTGTCCCCGGCCGAGCACGACGCGTTCAAGAAGGCCACGGCCAAGGTCTACGACAAGTGGAAGAAGCAGATCGGCGCGGACCTGGTGACCAAGGCCGAAACGTCGATCGCCAAGCGCTGAACGGGCCGATGAAACACGTCTTCACCTGCGTGATGCCGATCCGGTGGGGTGACATGGACGCAATGGGCCATGTCAACAACACCGTGTACTTCCGCTACCTGGAGCAGGCCCGGATCGAATGGTTCGAGTCGATCGGCCGCAATGGCCGTGACGGCAACGGTCATGGTCCGGTGCTGATCAACGCCCACATGACGTTCCTGAAGCAGTTGCGCTACCCCGGCGATATCGAGTGCCGGGTGTACGCGGGACAGCTGGGGAGGTCGAGCTTCGAGACGAAGATAGAGATTCGCCGGACCGATCTGCCCGATGTGGTCTGGGCGGAGGGCGGGGCGAAGGTGGTGTGGTGCGATTACGCGGTGGAGAAGAGCGTGCCGGTGCCGGAGGAAATCCGGCGTCTGATCGAGGGGTAGGTCTTCGCTGACTGCCGGTGGGTCCCCTCTCCCGCGTTGCGAGGGAGGGGAGCACGCCCCGGCAATGCTCCCTCTCAGTGATTCACCAGGCGCTGGACCAGGTCCACCGCCGTGTGCGCCCCGTATTTCTTCATCAGCCGCGCCCGATAGATATCCACGGTGCGCGGGCTGATGGACAGCAGCTTGCCGATCTGCTTGCTGGTCTTGCCTTCCACCAGCTGCGCGGCGATGTCGCGTTCCCGGGCGGTCAGCTCGGCCGTGACCGGCCGCTTCTGCGACAAATCCTCGAAAGTCCAAATGCCGGCGCCGAGCGGGTCCTTGCGGTCCAGCGAGCGGCCGGTGACATGGCACCAGAACAGTTCGCCGTTGGCGCGCTTCATGATTCGCTCGTCCGAATACAGTCCCTTGGTGTTCATGACCGGCACGATGCGCGCGCCGGTGCGCTCGAACTCGTCGGCGGTGGGGTAGAGCACCTGGAACGACTGGCCCATCAGCGCTTCGCGCGTCGTGCCAAAGATCCGGCAGACCTCGTCATTGCAATCCTCGATCACGCGGGCGCGCGAAAGCACCAGGCCAACTGGCGCCAGCTGGAATGCGGTCTGATAGTCGATGGACGGCATTATCCCTTATGTACTTTTACGTAATGGCGTTCGCGGCATGCGTTGACGTATCCTTTGGGGCGTCAACGGCGGCGCCTGACCGCCGATTGTACCGTTACAATTTCCGCGTGTGGCCAAGTGGCCGCGCAAGAGCGGGACTACCGAGGAAGGAGCGAACATGAACAAGGTCTACGCCAGCGCCGCCGAGGCGCTCGCGGGCGTCGTACGCGACGGCCAGACGATCGCCGTGGGCGGTTTCGGTCTGTGCGGCATCCCCGAAGCGCTGATCGCTGCACTGCGCGATAGCGGCGCCAAGCAGCTCACCTGCATCTCCAACAACGCCGGCGTCGACGGCTTCGGCCTGGGCCAATTGCTGGCGACGCGGCAGATCAAGAAGATGATCTCGTCGTACGTGGGCGAGAACAAGGAGTTCGAGCGCCAGTACCTGGCCGGCGAACTTGAGCTCGAATTCACGCCGCAAGGCACGCTGGCCGAGAAGCTGCGCGCCGGCGGCTCGGGCATCCCGGCATTCTTCACCAAGACCGGTGTCGGCACGATCGTCGCCGATGGCAAGGAAACCCGCGAATTCAACGGCGATACCTATGTGATGGAGCGCTCGCTGGTGTCCGACGTGGCCATCGTCAAGGCCCAGAAGGCCGACAAGGCCGGCAACCTGGTGTTCCGCCGCACCGCGCGCAACTTCAACCCGGTGTGCGCCATGTCCGGCAAGGTCACGATCGCCGAAGTGGAAGAGATCGTCGAAATTGGCGAGATCGACCCGGACGACGTGCACCTGCCTGGCATCTTCGTGCACCGCATCGTACTGAACACGAACCCCGAGAAACGCATCGAACAGCGCACCGTGCGTGCCAAGTAAGGAGACAGATCATGGCATGGACACGTGACGAAATGGCCGCGCGCGCGGCCGCGGAGCTGCAGGATGGCTTCTATGTGAACCTTGGTATCGGCCTGCCGACGCTGGTGGCCAACCACGTGCCGCAAGGCATGGAGGTGTGGCTCCAGTCGGAAAACGGCCTGCTCGGCATCGGCCCGTTCCCGACTGAAGAAGAAGTGGACGCCGACATGATCAACGCCGGCAAGCAGACGGTGACGACGCTGCCGGGTTCGTCGATCTTTTCGTCGGCGGACTCGTTCGCGATGATTCGCGGCGGCAAGATCAATCTGGCCATCCTGGGTGCGATGCAGGTGAATCAGCGTGGCGACCTGGCCAACTGGATGATCCCGGGCAAGATGGTCAAGGGCATGGGCGGCGCGATGGATCTGGTGGCCGGCGTGGGCCGGGTGGTGGTGCTGATGGAACACACCGCCAAGAAGAAGGACGGCACCGAGGACCTGAAGATCCTGAAGGAATGCAACCTGCCGCTGACCGGCGTGGGCGTGGTGAACCGCATCATCACCGATCTGGCGGTGATGGATATCACGCCGCAGGGCCTGAAGCTGGTGGAAACGGCGCCGGGCGTCACGCGCGAGGAAGTTCAGGCGAAGACCGAAGCCGAACTGATCTGATCAGATTTTGATCTTAGGATCGGATCGGTCCGCCGATAGAAAAACCCCGCCGGTTTGCGCCGGCGGGGTTTTTTGATGGGCGCGGACCTGACGCGTGCCAGTCAGGCCCGAGCGGAGGGCGAACGGTTCAGCCCTTGGCCTTGTTGTAGCTCGAAAACATCGATGCGGCGCCGTCCGATTTCACCAGCAGCACGTCGAACGGGTCCTTGCGCGGACCGTACTCCATGCCCGGCGATCCGGCCGGCATGCCCGGCACGGCCAGTCCGGCCGCCTTCGGTTTCGCGGCGACCAGTTTCTTGATATCGCCGGCCGGCACGTGACCCTCGATGCCATAGCCGTCGATGACACCGGTATGGCAGGAGCCGAAGCGCTCGGGGATGCCGTACTTCTTGCGATAGACCCCGGTATCTTCCACGTCGTGCGTGGCGACGGTAAAGCCGTTGTCACGCAGATGCTTGACCCAGTCTTCGCAGCAGCCGCAGGTCGGGCTTTTGTAGACGTCGATCTTCAGGTCTTTTGGCGCCTGCGCCAGTGCCATCAGCGGGGACAGCAGCAGCGCGCTGGCACCCATTGCGCGCAGCGCCTGGCGCCGTGAGCGTTGAGTCATGCTTGATTCTCCTTACTGCGCCACCCAGCCGCCGTCCATGTTCCAGATCGCGCCGCGCACTTGGCGGGCGGCTTCACTGGACAGGAACACGGCCAGCGCGCCAAGTTCCTCGGGCGTGACGAATTGCCCGGACGGCTGCTTTTCCAGCACCAGCTCGCGCTTGGCCTGCTCGACGGGAATGCCTTCCTTCTGCGCGCGCGCTTCCACCTGCTTCTGCACCAGCGGTGTCAGTACCCAGCCGGGGCAGATCGCGTTGGCGGTGACGCCGGTCTGCGCGGTTTCCAGCGCGGTTACCTTGGTGAAGCCGACGATGCCATGCTTGGCGGCGACGTAGGCCGATTTTTCCGCCGAAGCGACCAGGCCGTGGGTGGATGCCACGTTGATGACGCGGCCCCAGTTCTTCGCCTTCATCGACGGCAGGGCGAGACGGGTCGTGTGGAAGGCGGAGGTCAGGTTGATGGCGATGATCGCATCCCACTTGTCCACCGGGAATTCCTCGATCTTCGCCACGAACTGGATGCCGGCGTTGTTGACGAGGATGTCCACGCCGCCGAAGTCCTTCTCGGCATAGCGCATCATGTCCTCGATCTCGGCCGCACGGCTCATGTCGGCGCCGTGGTAGCCCACCTGGATGCCGCTGCCCGCGCGGGCGATCTCCGCCTTTGCGCCGTCGGCATCACCGAATCCGTTGACGATGATATTGGCGCCCTGCGCAGCCAGTGCCTGCGCGATGCCGAGTCCGATACCGCTGGTCGAGCCCGTGACCAGTGCCGTCTTGCCTTTGAGCATGTAAGCCTCCATCGGGAGTGTCAGGATGTGCTGTGGCATTGTACTCGCAGGGCGTACAATCCGGCTTTGGCCAGGCGCCGTATTTCGCATAGTTTGCGCGATCTCGTCATAGGCAGGCATTTCCGAAAAACCCGTACGCCGCAGGGGATGCGGCGGCACCAAGCAGGGAGTTCCAGATGTCTTCCAGTCCGCGCCTCGGATTCGTTCAGTGCATCAGCCCGGTGGGCCTGCATCGCATGGCGTACCACGAATGGGGCGACCCTTCGAATCCGCGCGTACTGATGTGCGTGCATGGCCTGACGCGGACCGGGCGCGATTTCGATGTGCTGGCACAGTCGATGTCCGGCGAGTATCGCGTGGTGTGTCCCGATGTGGTGGGTCGCGGGCGGTCGGAGTGGCTGGCCGATCCGCGCCAGTACGTGCTGCCGCAGTATGTCTCGGACATGGTCACGCTGATCGCGCGGCTCAATGTGGAGCAGGTGGACTGGTTCGGTACGTCGATGGGCGGGCTGATCGGCATGGGGCTTGCTGGCTTGCCGAAGTCGCCCGTGCGCAAGCTGCTGCTCAATGACGTGGGGCCGCGCATCACCGCGCAAGCGATCGAGCGCATCGGCGCCTACCTGGGTCTGCCCGTGCGATTCAAGACGTTCGAAGAAGGTCTGGCGTACCTGCAGACCATCAGCTCGTCGTTCGGCCGCCATACGCCCGAGCAATGGCGCGAGCTGAATGGGGCCATCCTCAAGCCCGTGCAAGGCGCCGAAGGATTGGAGTGGGGGTTGCACTACGACCCCGCGCTGGCCGTGCCGTTCAAGGAAACGCCGCCCGAGGCCGTGCAGGCCGGCGAGCTGGCGCTGTGGCGCATGTTCGAGGCAGCGCAGGGTCCGACGCTGATTGTGCGGGGCGCCCAATCGGACCTGCTGCTGCGCGAGACGGTTGCCGAGATGGTGGCCCGTGGCAAGCAGGTGTCGAGCGTGGAAATTGCCGATGTGGGCCACGCGCCGACGTTCGTCGATCCTGCCCAGATTGCCATCGCCCGGGAATTCTTCCTGGGAACGTAAACAGAATTTTTTGAGAAGAACTGATATGAGCACCAACACCCTGAAGCGCGCCCACGTGGGCAAGCGCCTGTCCGAATACGCGGTCCATAACGGCGTGGTCTATCTGGCGGGCCAGGTGCCCGAAGTTGACCCCAAGGCCGATCTGCGTGGCCAGACCCGCGAGGTGCTCGGCCATATCGATCGTCTGCTGGAAGAAGCTGGCAGCGACAAGACCCGCATCCTGATGTGCCAGATCTTTCTGACCGACGTCACGCGCATCGGCGAGATGAACGAGGTGTGGGACGCATGGGTGCCGCAGGGCAACACGCCCCCGCGCGCCACGGTGGAAGCAAAACTGGCCAACCCCGACTACCTGATCGAAGTGGTGGTGACGGCCGCCCTTAACTGATGCAGGGCGTTGTGACATGGTGACGTCGACGGAGCTGACGGGCCAGACCGCGGGTATTCCGGATGCCGGACTCGTCGAGCGCGCGCTCGCATTCGTGCGCGACGTGGCGGACGGTGACACGCCTGTGCTGCTGCCCACCGGTGAGAGTGTGCTGTCGCATGCCGAGGGGATGCTGCGCATCCTGGACGGCTTGCGCGTGGACGATGCCGCGCGCGCCGCGGCGTGTCTGTTCGCGGCGGCGGCCTTCGTGCCCGATGCCGAAGCGCAGATCGAACCCAGATTCGGTGAAGAAGTGGTACGCCTGGTCAAGGGCGTGCGCCAGTTGCTGCGCATCGGTGCCATCGCGGTGACGCAGGCCGATGTTTCGGAATCGTCCAAGTCGCAGGTGGCTGCCCGCCACGAACAGGTCGAGGCCTTGCGCAAGATGCTGCTGGCCTTTGCCCAGGACATCCGCGTGGTCCTGGTGCGGCTGGCGTCGCGGCTGCAAACGCTGCGCTGGCTGGCGCAGACCAAGAATCCGCCGCTGCCCGGCGTGGCGCGCGAAACGCTGGACATCTACGCGCCGCTGGCCAACCGGCTCGGGATCTGGCAGATGAAGTGGGAGCTGGAGGATCTGGCTTTCCGCTTCGAGCAGCCCGATACCTACAAGCGCATCGCGAAGTTGCTCGATGAAAAGCGGATCGAACGCGAAGGGTATATCTCAAGCGCGATCGAGCGGCTGCAATCGGAACTGGCCTCGGCCGGCATACGTGCCGAGGTGAGCGGCCGGCCCAAGCACATCTTCAGCATCTGGAAGAAGATGCGCGGCAAGGAACTGGACTTCGCCGATCTGTACGATGTGCGCGCGTTCCGGGTGATCGTTGACGACATCAAGGACTGCTACACCGTCCTTGGCATCGTGCACCATATCTGGCAGCCGATTCCGCGCGAGTTCGACGACTATATCTCGCGGCCGAAGGCGAATGGCTACAAGTCGCTTCATACGGTAGTGATTGGCGACGATGGCCGCGCATTCGAAGTGCAGATCCGCACGCACGAGATGCACCACTTTGCCGAGTACGGCGTGGCCGCGCACTGGCGCTACAAGGAAGCGGGCGGCAAGGGCTACAGCGGCCAGTTTGCCGCCGATAACACCTACGACGAAAAGATTGCATGGCTGCGGCAACTGCTGGCCTGGAAGGACGAAGCCGACCACACCGTCGCCCATGAGGATTCGCCGTGGGAGCAGCTCAAGCATGCGGCCATCGACGACCATATCTATGTGCTGACGCCGCAGGCGCGCGTGGTGGCGCTGCCGCAGGGCGCCACGCCGGTGGATTTTGCCTACTACCTGCACAGCGACCTGGGTCACCGCTGCCGTGGCGCGCGCGTGGACGGTGCGATGGTGCCGCTCAATACGTCGCTCAAGAACGGTCAGACCGTGGAGATCGTGGCGGTCAAGCAGGGCGGGCCGTCGCGCGACTGGCTCAACGCCGAGCTGGGCTATCTGGCGAGCAACCGGGCCCGCGCCAAGGTGCGGGCGTGGTTCAATGCCCTGGATTCGCAGGAAACCCTGGCACAGGGTCGGGCGCTGATCGAAAAGACGCTGCAGCGCGAAGGCAAGACGGCGGTCAATCTCGATGACCTGGCCACGCGACTCAACTTCAAGACGACCGATGATCTGTACGCGGCGGTGGCCAAGGAAGAGTTCAGCCTGCGTCACGTGGAGCATGCGCTGCGCCATCCTGAGGGCGAACCGCAGCACACCTTCAACGAGGAAGAAGCGGTCACCAAGAAGAGTCGCTCCACCAGTGTGGCGCGCGGCGCAAAGAGCGGCGTGCTGGTGGTGGGGGTGGACTCGCTGATGACTCAGATGTCACGTTGCTGCAAGCCGGCGCCGCCCGACGATATCGTCGGTTTCGTCACGCGCGGTCGCGGTGTGTCGATTCACCGCCGCAACTGCAGCACGTTCGTGCAGCTGTCGACCCGCGCGCCCGAGCGCGTGATCCAGACCGAATGGGGCAAGCGCAGCGATGCGGTGTATCCCGTCGATATCCAGGTGGAAGCGGTGGACCGGCAGGGGCTGCTGCGGGATATTTCCGAAGTGCTGTCGCGCGAGAAGATCAATGTGACGGGCGTGAAGACGCTGTCGAGCAAGGGCGTTGCGCGCATGCAGTTCACCGCGGAAGTTGCCGAGGCCACGCAGCTGCAACGCGCGCTGTCGCTGATCGAGGATGTGCAGGGGGTGTTGCACGCGCGACGAAAATAAGGTTATACTTCGCGCTTCGCTAGGCTCGTAGCTCAGCTGGTTAGAGCACCACCTTGACATGGTGGGGGTCGTTGGTTCGAGTCCAATCGAGCCTACCAACGAACATGCAGTACAACGCCGGAAGCGCACCATGAACATGACAACTCGAACTACTACCGCTGGTTAGCGACAGTAGTCGAGGTGCGCCTTCGACCCGCAGCGAATGCGGGGAAAGACAGAAAAACGCGGCCTTGGCCGCGTTTTTTTTCGTCTGTCGTTTTCCAGCAGCCTGCTAAGCTGCCGCGTTCCCTGTTTCGGAAGTTTCGGGGTGCGGGTCAGCCCGAAAGATTTCGTAGCCGGTGATGTCCGATGCGTGCTCCGCCGCATCTGACGAGCCGGTGCCATAAAAGTTGCTATGCTCCGCTCGCCACGGCACCCAGAAGCCGGCGCGGTGGAATCCACAAGAGGTGCAATGATGATCGCAATCACGCTGCCGGACGGTTCCCGTCGAGAATACCCCGGCCCCGTCACGGTGGCCGAAGTGGCACAGAGCATCGGCTCGGGCCTGGCCAAGGCGGCGCTCGCCGGCAAGGTAGATGGCCGTCTGGTCGATACGAGCTACACGATTGGCGACGACGCGTCGCTGGCCATCGTCACGGACAAGGATGCCGACGGCGTCGACGTGATCCGTCATTCGACGGCCCACTTGCTGGCCTATGCGGTGAAGGAGCTGTTTCCCGATGCTCAGGTCACGATCGGCCCGGTCATCGAGAACGGCTTCTACTACGACTTCTCTTATAAGCGCCCCTTTACGCCCGAGGATCTGGCCGTCATCGAAAAGAAGATGACGGAGCTGGCCCGCAAGGACGAGAAGGTCACGCGCGAAGTGTGGAACCGCGACGAGGCGGTGGCGCTGTTCGAGCAGATGGGCGAGAAGTACAAGGCCGAGATCATCGCGTCGATTCCGGCCGACCAGGAAATCGGTCTCTATCGTGAAGGCAGCTTCGTCGACCTGTGCCGCGGCCCGCACGTGCCGTCCACGGGCAAGCTCAAGGTCTTCAAGCTGATGAAGGTGGCCGGCGCCTACTGGCGCGGTGACTCGAACAACGAGATGCTTCAGCGCATCTACGGCACGGCCTGGGCCCGAAAGGAAGACCAGGACGCTTACCTGACGATGCTCGAGGAAGCCGAGAAGCGCGATCATCGCCGTCTGGGCAAGACGCTGGATCTGTTCCATCTGCAGGAAGAGGCGCCGGGCATGGTGTTCTGGCACCCGAAGGGCTGGAGCGTCTGGCAGGCCGTCGAGCAATACATGCGCGGCCGTCTGACGGAGGCTGGCTACCAGGAAGTTCGCACGCCGCAAGTGATGGATCGTTCTCTCTGGGAGAAGTCGGGCCACTGGGAGAACTACAAAGAGAACATGTTCGTGACGGAGTCGGAGAAGCGCGATTACGCGATCAAGCCGATGAATTGCCCGGGCCACGTTCAGATCTTCAACCACGGCCTGCGTTCGTATCGTGACCTGCCGCTGCGTTTTGCCGAGTTTGGCTCGTGCCACCGCAACGAGCCGTCGGGCGCGCTGCATGGCCTGATGCGCGTACGTGGCTTCGTGCAGGATGATGCGCACATTTTCTGCACCGAAGAGCAGATCGTCGCGGAGGCGAAGGCGTTCAACGAACTCGCGTTCTCGGTCTATGACGACTTCGGCTTCAAGGACGTCAAGGTAAAGCTGTCGCTGCGCCCTGAAAAGCGCGCCGGTTCGGACGCGGTCTGGGATCACGCCGAGGAAGGCCTGCGCCTGGCGCTGCAAGCCTGTGGCGTGGAGTGGGAAGAGCTGCCGGGCGAGGGCGCTTTCTACGGCCCGAAGGTCGAGTATCACATCAAGGACGCCATCGGCCGCTCGTGGCAGTGCGGCACGCTGCAGCTGGATCTGGTGCTGCCGGAGCGCCTGGATGCCGAATACGTCGCTGACGATAACGGCCGGAAACGCCCCGTCATGCTGCACCGTGCGATCCTGGGTTCGTTCGAGCGCTTCCTGGGCATCCTGCTCGAAAATCACGCGGGTGCGCTGCCCGCCTGGCTGGCGCCGGAGCAGGTCGTGGTCATGAACATTGCCGAATCGCAGTCGGAATATGCAGAAAGCGTCGTGCAACTCTTGCAAAAACAAGGGTTTAGGGCCAAGGCTGATTTGCGTAACGAGAAAATTACGTATAAAATCCGCGAGCACTCGCTCCAGAAGATCCCTTACCTGTTGGTGGTAGGCGACAAGGAGCGGGACGCCAATCAAGTGGCCGTGCGTGCCCGTGGCAATGTGGATCTGGGTGTCATGCCCGTTTCCGCGTTTGTGGAGCGTCTCCAGAACGACGTTTCCAGCAAAGCCTGAGGGTGTGAAGCACGGCTTGTTTTTTTGTCTTCTTGAGGTAACGGAACATCGCTACAGACAAAGGTCACCGTATCAACCGGGAAATCAGTGCGCCTGAGCTGCGCCTGGTAGGGGTTGATAACGAGCAGCTCGGCATCGTCAAGTTCATGGACGCACTGCGCATGGCCGAGGAGAAGGACTTGGATCTCGTGGAGATCGCGCCCAACGCGGCTCCGCCCGTGGCCCGCATCATGGACTACGGCAAGTTCAAGTACGAGGAAGCTAAGCGCGCCCATGAGGCCAAGCTCAAGCAGAAGATCATCCAGGTCAAGGAAGTGAAGTTCCGTCCTGGCACGGATGATGGCGACTACAACGTCAAGCTGCGCAACCTGAGGCGCTTCCTGGAGGATGGGGACAAGACCAAGATCACGCTGCGTTTCCGCGGTCGTGAGATGGCCCACCAGGAAATCGGCGCGCGCGTGCTCGAGCGTCTGAAGGCGGACCTAGAGGAACTGGGTCAGGTCGAGCAGATGCCGAAGATGGAAGGTCGCCAGATGGTGATGGTGATCGCCCCCAAGAAGAAGAAGTGATTCTTGCGCGGGTGACGGCCGGGATGCCATGCGTGTCCCGGCGTCGTCCTGTGCGGAAACCGTGCGTGGCGCCTGGAGTGCTGCGTACAAAAACAAGTGGATGCGGGTTTTGCAAGCGATGGCGTCAGTCATCCACCTGCATGCATGTCATAGAGCTGGAGTTTTTCATGCCTAAGATGAAGACCAAGAAAAGCGCTTCCAAGCGCTTTACGGCGCGCCCGAACGGTTCGTTCAAGCGCGGCCAGGCCTTCAAGCGTCACATCCTGACCAAGAAGACCACCAAGAACAAGCGTCAACTGCGCGGCACCCAGGACGTCCATGAGACGAACCTGAAGTCCGTTCGCGCAATGATGCCTTACGCATAACCTCAAACGATAACGAAAGGAGTTTCATATGCCTCGAGTCAAGCGTGGGGTTACTGCACGGGCCCGTCACAAGAAAGTCATCGACGCTGCCAAGGGTTACCGCGGCCGTCGCAATAATGTCTACCGTATCGCCAAGCAGGCGGTCATGCGTGCTGGCCAGTACGCATACCGCGATCGTCGCAACAAGAAGCGCGTGTTCCGCGCTCTCTGGATTGCACGTATCAACGCTGCTACGCGTGAGCATGGCATGACGTACAGCGTGTTCATGAACGGCCTGAAGAAGGCTTCGATTGAACTGGACCGCAAGGTGCTGTCGGACATGGCTATCCATGACAAGCCTGCCTTTGCCGCCATCGTCAACCAGGTGAAAGCCACCGTTGCCTGATGCCGGCTGCGGAAGCGCGTAAGCGCTTCCGGGCAAGCACCGACCGCAAGGTCTGCTGAAACGGGGCTCCTCACCGAGCCCCGTTTTCATTTCGAATGCCGTGTCGATGGCCTCCATCCGAAACGTCATCCGAAATGTCCGCACCTGGTGCGACTTCCTTCCACGTACCATCCACTGTCATGTCCCTGGATCTGGATCAAATCGTCGCCGACGCACAGGCCGCCTTCGCTGCTGCCAACGACAACGCCACGCTGGAAAACGAAAAGGCCCGCTTCCTGGGTAAGACTGGCGCGCTGACCGAACTGCTCAAGGGCCTCGGCAAGCTGGACCCTGAAGCCCGCAAGACCGAAGGTGCCCGCATCAACCAGGTGAAGCAGCAGGTGGAAGCCGCGCTGCAGGCGCGCCGCCAAGCGCTGGCCGATGCGCTGATGAACGCGCGCCTGGCCGCCGAGGCCATCGACGTGACGCTGCCTGGCCGCGCCGTGGCGCGTGGCAGCGTGCACCCGGTGATGCGCACCTGGGAACGCGTTGAGCAGATTTTCGGCTCGATCGGCTTCGACGTGGCCGACGGCCCCGAGATCGAAACCGACTGGATGAACTTCACCGCGCTGAACAACCCGGATAACCATCCGGCGCGTTCGATGCAGGACACGTTCTATGTGGACGGCCGTGACAGCGACGACAAGCTTCTGTTGCTGCGTACCCATACCAGCCCGATGCAGGTGCGTTACGCGCGCATGCACGTGCAGAAGTACGCTGGCAAGGCCATGCCGCCGATCAAGGTTATCTGCCCTGGCCGCACCTATCGTGTGGACAGCGACGCCACCCATTCGCCGATGTTCAATCAGGTGGAAGGGTTGTGGATTGGCGAGGACGTGAGCTTCGCCGACCTGAAGGGGGTCTACACCGATTTCCTGCGCAAGTTCTTCGAGCGCGACGATATCCAGGTGCGCTTCCGCCCGTCGTACTTCCCGTTCACCGAGCCGTCGGCGGAAATCGACATGGCGTTCGGCAATGGCAAGTGGCTGGAGATTTCCGGCTCGGGTCAGGTGCACCCCAACGTGCTGCGCAACATGGGCCTGGACCCGGAGCGCTATATCGGCTTCGCGTTCGGCTCCGGCCTGGAGCGCCTGACGATGCTGCGCTATGGCATCAACGACCTGCGGCTGTTCTTCGAAGGCGACGTGCGCTTCCTGCGCCAGTTCGCCTGACCGCCATAGTACGCCTTACGCATATCGTCCCAGACATCACAGAATACCTACCGGATCAGTAGCGCCATGCAATTCTCGGAATCCTGGCTTCGCACGTTCGCCAACCCTGAAAAGATCTCCACCGACGCGCTGTCGCACAGCCTGACCATGGCCGGGCTCGAAGTGGAAGAGGTGGGCCCGGTTGCGCCGCCGTTCAACAAGATCGTGGTGGCCAGCGTGCTGGCCACCGAACGCCATCCCAACGCCGACCGCCTGAACGTGTGCCAGGTGGACGCCGGCACCGGCGAGACGCTGCAGATTGTCTGCGGCGCGCCGAACGTGAAGCCCGGCATCAAGGTGCCGTGCGCGCTGGTGGGTGCAGTGCTGCCGCCGGCCGAAGACGGTGGCAAGCCGTTCGAAATCAAGGTGGGCAAGCTGCGTGGCGTGGATAGCTACGGCATGCTGTGCTCGGCCCGCGAACTGAAGCTGTCGGAGGATCACGGCGGTCTGATGGTGCTGCCGGACGACGCCCCGGTTGGGCAGGACATCCGCCAGTATCTGGACCTGGACGACCAGATCTTCACGATCAAGCTGACGCCGAACAAGGCTGACTGCCTGTCGATCCACGGTGTCGCCCGCGAAGTGTCGGCACTGACCGGCGCCGAGCTGACGCTGCCGGACATGTCGCCGGTTGCCGTGACGATCCAGGGCAAGCTGCCGGTGAAGATTTCGGCGCCCGATCTGTGCGGCCGTTTCTCGGGCCGTATCATCCGTGGCGTCAACGCCCACGCCGCCACACCGGCGTGGATGGTGCAGCGACTGGAACGCTCGGGCCAGCGCAGCATCTCGGCATTGGTCGATATCTCGAACTTCGTGATGCTCGAACTGGGCCGTCCTTCCCACGTGTTCGACCTGGACAAGATCCACGGCGGGCTGGACGTGCGCTGGGGCCGCAAGGGCGAACAGCTCAAGCTGCTGAACGGCAATACCGTCGAGGTGGACGAGCAGGTCGGCGTGATTGCCGACGACAAGGAAATCGAGAGCCTGGCCGGCATCATGGGTGGTGACAGCACCGCCGTGACGCTGGATACGACGAACATCTATCTGGAGGCCGCGTTCTGGTGGCCGAATGCCATCCAGGGCCGCGCGCGCCGCTACAACTTCTCGACCGATGCCGCGCATCGTTTCGAGCGCGGAGTGGACTACGCCACCACCGTCGAGCACATCGAGCGCATCACGGCGCTGATCCTGCAAATCTGCGGCGGCCAGGCTGGTCCCGTTGACGACCAGATCGTCAACCTGCCGCAGCGTGCGCCCGTGAAGCTGCGCGTGGCACGCGCCGAGCGTGTGTTGGGTATCGAACTGTCTTCGGCGGAAATCGCCGATGTGTTCCTGCGCCTGAACCTGCCGTTCACGCGTTCGCAAGGTGCCGAAGGCGAAGTATTCGAAGTCACGCCGCCGAGCTACCGCTTCGATATCGAGATCGAAGAAGACCTGATCGAGGAAGTGGCGCGGATCTATGGTTTCGAGCGTATCGTGGCCCGTCCGCCGATCGCCGAAAGCGAGATGCGCCCGACCAACGAAGGCCGGCGCTCGCAGCACGTGGTGCGCCACGCGCTGGCTGCACGCGACTTCAACGAAGTGATCAACTTCGCGTTCGTGGAAGAGCAGTGGGAACGCGACTTTGCCGCCAACGACAACCCGATCCGCCTGTTGAACCCGATCGCGAGCCAGCTGGCCGTGATGCGTTCCACGCTGATTGGCGGCCTGGTCGACAAGGTGCGCTACAACCTCAACCGCAAGGCCGCACGCGTGCGGCTGTTCGAAGTGGGCCGCGTGTTCCACCGCGACCCGAGCGTTGCCGATGGCGGCCTGACCGTGGCGGGCTACCGTCAGCCGATGATGGCCGCTGGTATCGCCTACGGTCCTGCTTTTGAAGAGCAGTGGGGCGTGGCTACGCGGCAGGTGGATTTCTTCGACATCAAGGGTGATGTGGAAGCGCTGTTCCATCCGCGCACGCCGCGCTTCGAACCGGTGGCGCATCCCGCGCTGCACCCGGGGCGTGCCGCGCGCGTGATCGTCGACGGCAAGGAAGTTGGCGTGGTGGGTGAGATTCACCCGCGCTGGTTGCAGGAATATGAGCTGACCAACGCGCCCGTGGTGTTCGAGCTGGAGCTCGATGCGCTGCGCGACGTGGGTCTGCCGGTCTACACCGAGATCTCGAAGTTCCCGGCGGCCGTGCGCGATCTGGCTGTGGTGGTCAAGCAGCAGGTGCGCGTGCAGGACATGATCGATGCCATGCGCGCGGCGCTGGACAAGGCCGGCTCGGGCCACTTTGTACAGAGCCTGGTGCTGTTCGACGAGTTCCGTCCCAAGGCGGCATCGGCGTCAATTGGCGCCGATGAGAAAAGTCTTGCCTTCCGGGTAACCTTGCAAGATACTGGGTCGACCCTCCAGGACGAGACAGTCGACAGTGCGGTGCGTTGCATGATCGATGCGCTGACGGCAGGCTTCGCGGCCCGCCTGCGCGGTTAAGCAACTATCGCATTTGGAGCGCCCGGGCACAGCCCCCGGGCGGATCGCCAGACAGTTTCAAGAGAGCGATCAAGGATGAACGATCGAGACGCGATTTCCATGAATGCTGCAGACCTGGGTGAGGCAAGCGACCGGCACGCTGCCTCCTTCGACGATGCATCGCCGGAAGCCCGCGCTACCGAGGTGCCTACGCTGACCAAGGCCGAACTCGCAGAGATGCTGTTCGACCAGGTTGGCCTGAACAAGCGCGAATCGAAGGATATGGTCGAAGCCTTCTTCGACGTGATTCGTGAAGCCCTGGAACAGGGCGACAGCGTGAAGCTCTCGGGCTTCGGCAACTTCCAGTTGCGCGACAAGGCGCAACGCCCCGGCCGCAATCCCAAGACGGGCGAGATCATTCCGATCACCGCGCGCCGCGTGGTGACGTTCCACGCCAGCCAGAAGCTCAAGAGCCTGGTCGAGGAACGCGCCGACCTGGCCGTTCCGGGCTGACGACGCCATGCACACTGGCGCTGCGCAAATGCGCAAGCGTCAGTGGTAGCACCGTCGTCGCGGCTGCCACCAATCTGTATCAATTTGCCACATTGGTTGGATTGCCCGAGGCGGTAGCAATCTGTATCCTGCAATGCCGCGCGCGCGTCGCGCCAACCGAGTCTTGCCCCGATGGGGCTGACATCAGCTTCTGCATCGCATGACGGACAAATCCAGCGAGCGCCTTGCGCTGCCGCCGATTCCCGCGAAACGCTACTTCACGATTGGTGAAGTCAGCGAGCTTTGCGCCGTCAAACCACACGTGCTGCGCTATTGGGAGCAGGAGTTCACGCAACTCAAGCCGGTGAAGCGCCGAGGCAATCGCCGCTACTATCAGCACCATGAAGTCCTGCTGATCCGGCGCATCCGCGACCTGCTTTACGAGCAGGGCTTCACGATCAACGGCGCCCGCAATCGCCTAGACGAAGGACGTCACCACGGCGTAGGTGCCAGCACGCCGGCCGAGGCCGTCGAAGCGAAGTCCGATGTCACGCTGGAGGCGCCCGTGCTGTCGGTCGACCTCAACACACTGCGCGGCGAACTGGTGGAAGTCCAACACCTGCTGGCCCAGCTAAAGCAGATCGCAGGACACGAATAAATTACCCGCAAACTACTAGCCATTACTGATGGCTCTGATATAATCTCGTTCTTCTTCGGGGCGTAGCGCAGCCTGGTAGCGTACCTGCATGGGGTGCAGGTGGTCGGAGGTTCAAATCCTCTCGCCCCGACCAGAAAAAAAGAAGCCCGCGTAATCGTATGGTTACGCGGGCTTTGTCTTTTCTGCGTTCCTACTACTGTCTGCCGATTCTTCATCGAAGACGACAGTCCACCATCCAAAAAAAAAACCAACGACGGACTGTCCATCAGGCAAGCATCGCTCACCCGTTCGCCATTACTGCTTGGTTCCCAGGAACACAGCGATCTGCGTGCGGCCCGTGTTCAGGCTGGCTGCGTAGAGTCGCTTCGATGCGGGGTCGAAGTAGGCGACGCCTTTGAACGTCTGCGTCGAGAACAGGCAGGGTGCTGCGCCGAACGTGATCGAAAGATCGTAGGCGTTGCCGCTTGCGCGAGGCGTGGCCTTGCCGGTGGTAATGCAACCGCTCGCGCCCGTGGCCGTGAGGGAGCCGTCGGCCGCAATCGTGATCGATTGGTTCTCGACGTTGCCCAGCAGTGCGGACTGCCCCGTGTACCGGCCGGTGATGCTCGCCAGCGTCGGCGTCTTTTCGTAGTCAGCGCTATATGCGCTGGTGAACGTCAGCGTGCTGGCCGGTGAAATATACGCAAGGCTGCCGTTCAGGGTCTGTTTGGTTTGCGGGGTCGCCGAAACGCTCAGGCCCTGCACCGATGCGGTGGAAAAATTGAAGTCGCGTCCATCCGTGGACGCAAAGCTGGCCCCGTTGATCTTTCCCGTGCCCTGGATCACGCCGTCGAGGACAGTCGGTACACCGACGACGGTGTACATGACGTAGTAGGTGCCGTCGTTCAGCACGATGCCCGTGATATCCCGGTTGGCGCTGCTCTTGCCGGCCCAGATACCTTCGGCGCTGGCGGCCGGGGTAGGTGCGGGCGCCGGTGGCGAAAAGGATGAATCGTCGCCGCCACCGCCGCAACCAGCCAGAATGGCCGCGGATGCGGCAATGGCCAGGATGCTCTTGTTCTTCATTGAATCTTCCCTATCTATCGTCGGCTGCGTTTTTGTTGTTGGTCCGGCGTGGCGTCGCGGCCGACATCGTGGTCGCCAGCCTTTCCGACATGGGTGTGGTCCATGCCTGCCGAAGGAAAAGACGCATTCATCTGGCAGAGATGAAAAAATCCGCGACTTCAACGGCGGGTCACATTTTAAGCATTTTGCGATGCCATACGATTTACCCTTCGAGCAGGGTGTCGCCGCACACGCTCGCTCTTGATGTATCGCAAGATTTCCTTACATCTCGGACATTGTTCTGAGTTGTGGATCGCCTAGCCTTGACGGCATCTGTCGAACTCAAAAAGAATGCCGCACGACGGTACTGCATCGTGCGGCTGCATATTTACTGATGACCTGGCGTGACGTTCTATTAATCGGATGTGGATGGATTGGGGCCTGCTTGGCCGTGGGCTGGATTGTGACCGTGGCGGTCAAACTGTTCGAGTGAGCTGCCCGATCCTTTCCTTCCTTTACTTCAGATCCTTCGCTTCCTTCGACTGCGACACCAGTACCGGATCGTTCCGATACACATCCGGGAACATCTTCTTCAGGTTGCCAATCTTCGGCAAATCGTTGAAGACGATGTACATGTCGTTGGGATTCCTGACCAGATAGTCCTGGTGATAACTCTCGGCGGCATAGAACGGCTTGCCCGGCTCCACGCGCGTCACGATTGGCGATGCGTACGCCTTTGCTGCGCCAAGCTGGGAGATATAGGCATCGGCGATGGATTTCTGCTCCGGCGTCAGCGGGAATATCGCCGATCGGTATTGCGTGCCGTGGTCCGGACCCTGGTAGTTCAGCTGGGTTGGATTATGGGCGACGGAAAAGAAAATCTGCAGGAGCTTGCCGTAGCTGATCTTCGTCGGGTCATATCGAACCTCCACGGATTCGGCGTGGCCCGTCCTGCCGGTGCCGACCTTCTCGTATTGCGCCGTATTGGCCGCGCCGCCGGCGTAACCGGATGTGACCAGCGTGACGCCGCGTACATGCTGGAACACTCCTTGCACACCCCAGAAGCAGCCGCCCGCGAACACAGCGGTTTCGGCGTGGCTGGCGCCGGCCTTTTCGTCGACAGTGGGCGCGGGAATCCGCACCGCGTCTTCGGCCGAAAGCGCGGGCACGCGCCACGTGGTGGCGACGGCCGCGAGCATGGCCAGCCCCATCATCTTGAGCGTGGTCGGGCGTGCCCAGCGTTGCAGCGTGGTCTTGGCAGTCATGGTCGTTTTCCTTTCACCGTCAGGGTAAATATGCGCAAAGTGGGGCGGGCGATCAGCCAAACGTGAAGGCGTAGGCCTGCACGCCGGGATCGAGAAATTCGATGGCGAAGGTGCGGTCGCGGATATCGCCGTCCTGCCGCACCAGTTGGTAGAGGCGCTGGTCGACAACGGTGCCGCTGCCGTCGGCCGCGACATCGGTGCCATGCGATGCGCCTGGCGCCTGTCCGTCGATCGTCACGCGGAACCGGACCGGCTTGCCGTCGCTGCCCGGACCCAGTACCAGGTGCAGGTCACGCGCGTGAAAGCGATAGACGATGCGGCCGTCCGGCTGCACCAGCGTGGCTTGTTCCTCGCCGATTTTCCATTGGCCGGCCAGGCCCCACTGGTTCAACCTCGGTTGCGCGGGTGTGCTGTAGTCCTTTGCGGCGTCCTGCCGTGCGCCGCCCGGCGAGACGAAATTCTCGGCGCGGGCATAGCCGACGTACGTCTCCGGCGACCGCACCGCTTCAGCATCGGCCGCCATTTCCACGCCTTGCACAGTTCCGGTCGATGCCTTGACCGTCTTGTCCATGTCGCCGTGGCCCGCTTCGGCCAGCAGTTCGCGGATTACCGCTTCGGATTTGTCGTACTCGCCCTCACCAAAATGGTGGAATCGCACGCGCCCCTGCGCATCAATGAAATAGTGGGCAGGCCAGTAGTTATTGTTGAACGCGCGCCAGATGGCGTAGTTGTTGTCGATGGCGATCGGGTATTCCACGCCCAGATCCTTGGCGGCCTTACGCACGTTGTCGATGTTGCGCTCGAAGGCGAATTCGGGCGCGTGCACGCCGATGACCACCAGCCCCTGATCACGATACTTCTCGGCCCAGGCTTTCACGTAGGGCAGGGAGCGCAGGCAGTTGATGCACGAGTACGTCCAGAAGTCGACGAGCACCACCTTGCCGCGCAGCGCTTCCGCGGTGAGCGGAGGCGAATTGAGCCACGCCACCGCGCCGTTCAGGCCAGGGAAGGCGCCCTCCACCGGAAGCTGTGACACCGGGTTGGCCGCGCGCATCATCATCGATCCACCCGCCTCGGGCCTGGCGCTCATTGCCATCGAATTCTGGGCTTGCATCATCATGGCGCCGCCTTTGTCGGCGTTGCCATTTGTCTTGTGGCTTGCAAACGTGTCGATCAGCCGCTGTTCCAGGCCGCCAGTGGCAACCGTGGAAATCCGCGTGAGGATGCCGGTATCGAGGCCAAGCGCAATGGCGCCCACACCCAGCAGCATGGCCGCGCCGATGCCGCGTCGAACCCACTCGCCGGCACCGAGCGATCGCTTCATTGCGGTAAACACGCGTCCGCCGATCAGCAGCGCCACGGCGAGCGATGTCGCCGCGCCGGCCGCATAGGCCAACAGCAGCAGCGTGGTGCCGATGCTGGCGCCCTGCAGCGCGGCGCCCGTCAACACCAGGCCCAGGATCGGCCCCGCGCACGGCGCCCAGAGCAGACCCGTGGCAATGCCGAGCAGGAACGATGAGGTGGGGCTGGCTGGCCGTCCGTCGGCGTGCGCGAAGTTGGTCAGGCGGCTGCCCACGTTGACCAGCGGCTGGGTCAGCCGTTCGGCCAGGCCCGGCAACAGCAGTGTCAGGCCAAAGACGGCCAGCAGGCCGATGGCGAGCCAGCGGCCGAACTCATTGGCCTGCGCCACCCAGCCGCCACCCACGGCGGCAAGCGTGGCAACGCCCGCGAACGTGATGCCCATGCCGGCCAGCAGCGGCAGGCCGCTACGCACGAAAGGCTGATCGGCACGCGCAAAGACAAAGGGCAGTACCGGCAGGATGCAGGGGCTCAGGATCGTCAGGACCCCGCCCAGATAGGCAAGAATCAGCAGCAGCATGGCATTGGGCTCGATGGCAACGGGTCTTGGGGTGGCTCAGGCCGGCGTTGGCCGGAAGTTCATGGCCACGCCGTTCATGCAGTAGCGCAGGCCGGTGGGTTTGGGGCCGTCGTCGAACACATGACCCAGGTGGCCACCGCAGCGATGGCAATGGACGGCGGTGCGGATCATCCCGAACGACACGTCCTGGGTGGTACCCACCGCGTTGGCCAGCGGTGCCCAGAAGCTGGGCCAGCCGGTGCGGCTGTCGAACTTGGTATTCGACGCAAACAGATCGAGCTGGCAGCCGGCGCAGGAAAAGATGCCGTGGCGATGCTCGTCGTTGAGCGGACTGCTGTATGGCCGTTCGGTGCCTTCCTGGCGCAGCACGTTGTACTGGGCGGCCGTCAGCTTCTTACACCATTCGGCGTCGCTCATCGTGACCTCGAACGTGGCCGGGGCTTGCGAACCGGTGCCGGCGGCAGCCGGGCCGGACAGTAACCGCCAGCCGCCAACGGCGGCTACCGCCGCGGTCAGCGTGCCGCCGGACAGCAGAAAGCGTCGGGTGATGCGCATGATGGACTCCGTGCTCAACATGGGTTGATCGGATGGTAGGCAACGGGGCGTATCGGAGTCTTCGCCGAACCTTAAACAATTCGTGATAACTGGCCGGGCGGAATTCTGCACAATAGCGACACATTCCCGATTCCTGATTCCCGTCAGGCCCTGACATCCCGGTGCAACATGGAACAACCCAAACGGATCCTGCTGGTTGAAGACGATGCTGGCATCGCCAATGTGTTGGCCATGCATCTGCGCGACGAACGCTATGAGGTCGTGCACAGCGCGGATGGCGCGGAAGGGCTGCGCCTGCTGGAGCAGGGCGGCTGGGATGCCCTGGTGCTGGATCTGATGCTGCCGGGCGTCGATGGCCTGGAGATCTGCCGCCGGGCACGTGCCATGACGCGCTACACGCCGATCATCATCACCAGCGCGCGGTCCAGCGAAGTGCACCGCATCCTGGGCCTGGAACTTGGCGCCGACGATTACCTGGCCAAGCCGTTTTCGGTGCTGGAGCTGGTGGCGCGCGTCAAGGCGCTGCTGCGCCGCGTGGAGGCGATGGCGCGCGATGTGCGTGCCGATGCGGGCAGCCTGGAACTGGCGGGCCTGGCTATCGATCCGCTCGCGCGCCAGGCCTCCGTCGATGGCAAGCGGCTCGATCTCACGCCGCGGGAATTCGATCTGCTGTATTTCTTCGCGCGGCATCCGGACAAGGTGTTCTCGCGCATGGACCTGCTCAACGCGGTCTGGGGCTATCAGCATGAAGGCTACGAGCACACGGTGAACACGCATATCAACCGGTTGCGCACCAAGATCGAGGCCGATCCGGCGCGGCCGTTGCGCATCCTGACCGTCTGGCGGCGCGGCTACCGTTTCGTGGCGGACCCTGCCGCGGCGATGCAGGGCGACGAGGGGGCGGCATCGTGAACCTGTCGCTGACCCAGCGCCTGTCCGCCGTTTTTGCGGCGCTCCTGCTCGCGTGCTGCGGGGCGTCGGCGTGGTTGCAGGTGCGCGCCAACGCGATGCACGAGAAAGAGGTGGTTCAGAGCCTTTCGCGCGGTCTGGCCGCCTACATCGCGCGCAATGCGCTGCTGGAGGACCAGAGCGCCATTGCGCCGCAGGCGCTGCGCCAACTGTTCGGCCAGCTGATGGTGGTGAATCCAAGCGTCGAGGTCTACCTGCTCGACGACCAGGGGCACATCCGTGGCCACGATGCGCCGAGCGGTCACCTGATCCGCGATCACGTCGACCTGACGCCGGTAAAGAAGCTGATCGATGGCGGCGCGCTGCCGATACTGGGCGACGACCCGCGCAGCGCATCGGGGCGCAAGGTGTTCAGCGCCGCGCCGCTTCGCCAGGGGGGCTACATCTACGTGGTGCTGATGGGTGAAACACATGACAGGCTGGCCGCGCAGGCGTCGCAGGACTCGGTCATGCGCACCACGTTGTGGTCGATGGCATTGGTGGCTTCGCTGGGATTGATCGCCGGCCTGGTGGCGTTTGCGCTGATCACGCGGCCGCTGCGCCGGCTGACCAACGAGATCCGGCAGTTCGAGTCAGGGGGTGCGGCCGGCGAGCGGTCGCTGCCGGCGGAACCAGCGTCGCGCGACGAGACGCGCGACGAGATGGCGGCACTGCAATCGGCATTCCGGCAGATGTCCGACCGGATCGACAGCCAATGGCGCGCGCTCAAGCAGCAGGACCAGGAGCGGCGCGAGATGGTGGCCAATATCTCGCACGACTTGCGCACGCCGCTGACATCGCTGCATGGGTATCTGGAAACGCTGTCGGTCAAGGCCGATAGCCTGAGCGCGGAAGAGCGCCAGCGCTACCTGGCGATTGCGCTGGCACAGAGTGCCAAGGTAGGCGGACTGGCGCAGGCGCTGTTCGAACTGGCGCGGCTGGAGCACGGCATGGTGCAGGCCGTGCCGGAAGAATTTTCAATGGTGGATCTGACGCAGGACGTGCTTGAGAAATTTGCCCTGCCTGCCGAAGCCAAGCACCTGCAGCTGCGCGCGGGTGTGCCACCGGCGCTGCCGGCCGTATCGGCTGACCTTGGCATGATCGAAAGGGTGTTGACGAACCTGCTGGACAATGCGATCCGCCACACACCGGCCGGTGGCACGGTCGAAATCGACCTGGCCAGCCAGGATGGCAAGGTGGCGGTGACAGTCAGCGACACGGGGCCGGGCATTCCGCCGGCGCTGCGGGAATCGATCTTCCAGCGGCCGTTTCCGTCGGGCGGTGCGCATCGAGGGGGCGGCCTGGGCCTGCTGATCGTGCAGCGCATGCTGCAGCTCAATGGCAGTCAGGTGAAGCTCGTGGACCGGCAGGGTGGCACCACGCTGACGTTTGCGCTGCGCGCGGCGGGGCGCTAGCGACCATCCGTGGCCCGTGATGCGTGCCATAGCGGCGGCGTACTTTTCGGCGATGTCGTTATCGGGCACACTGACCGATCGTCGTTCCATTGAATCGAATTTCCACAGAAAGGAAAGATCATGCAAACCAGCGCTCGCAACCAGTTCCAGGGTGAAGTCATCCAGGCCACGACTGGCGCCGTCAATGACGAGATCGTCATCAAGCTGGCCGGCGGCCAGCAGATCGTGGCCACGGTGACCCATGACAGCGCGACGCGCCTGGGTCTGACGCTGGGTAAGAAGGCCGTTGCGCTGGTCAAGGCGACGTCGGTCATCGTGATGGTCGATGCCGATGCCAGCAAGGTATCCGCGCGCAACGTAGTGCAGGGCAAGGTTACCGAGCTGACCAAAGGCGCTGTGAACGCCGATCTGACGATCACCGATGCCAGCGGCCTGGCAGTGTCGGCCATCATCACGAACAACAGCGTCGATCGCCTGGGTCTGGCCGTGGGCAAGGCTGCCGCGGCGATGTTCAAGGCATCGAGCGTGATCGTTGGCGTGGACGCCTGACGAGCGCTGGGCTTCCCCTCTTCCGCGGGCGGGAGAGGGGTGCCGCACCACGCGGCGCGCCACTTGGGGCGCCGCTTAGCGCAATCGCTCGCGCAACCATTCAACGAATGCCGCGACGTCGGCATGTATCTGCCGCTCCGCCGGCACCGCCATCAGGCCCCCATCGAAACCGGTGAACCCGTAAGGCGCCACCAGGGTGCCTGCCTCAAGTTCGGCGCGAATCAACCGCTGCTCGATCAGTGCCACCCCCAGCCCCGCCAGCGCCGCCTGGATGCATAGATGTGTGTGGGGGAATGTCAGTCCGGTGTTGGGTGCAATACGGTGACCGGTCTTGGCTTCCCACTGGTCCCAGGCGCTCGATGTGAAGTCGTGCGTGATCCGCTGGCCCTTGGCCAACTTCCTTGCATTCGCCGGTGTGCAGACAGGCCCGAACATGACCGGCGCCAGCGGTATCGCGCGCTGACGATCCGTGGCGGGATAGGACGACAGGTCCCAGGCAATCACCAAGTCGGCACCTTCGGTGCGCATCTCGCGCGCCGAGGTCATCGACAGGCGAATGCGGATGTCGGGCCGCACGCGATAGAAATCCACCAGTTCCGGCACCAGCCAGCGCATGGCGAACGTGGCGCTGCACGCCACATGCAGCGTGGGACCGCGAGCCTGGTCCAGTACGCGGCCGTAGCCTTGTTCGAGTTGGTCGAATACGGCGCGCACTACATCGTAAAAGGCGCGGCCGTGTTCGTTGAGTCGCACGCCGGTGCCATCGCGCTCGAACAATTCAACGCCGGCGTGCTCCTGCAACTGGCGTAGCTGTCGGCTGACGGCGCCGTGGGTGCGGAACAGTTCCTCGGCGGCGCGCGTGACCGAACCCGTGCGAGCGGTCGCTTCGAACGCACGGAGCGTGGACATCGGCGGCAGGCTGCGCATCGGCATGATCTGTCTTTGTGAGAAAAGCTGACGAAGTCTGGAAAATAACTCGATATTCGGTGCAGAGGAAGCCTTCTACGATCGCCTCATCGTTATTTTTCTCACAGAGGGAGTTGGCATGGCACGTATCGTGGAGGTATCGGGGCTGGAGGTTCTGGACAGCCGGGGCAACCCGACTGTCGAGGTGGAAGTGATGCTGGACGATGGCGCAAGCGGGCGTGCCATCGTGCCGTCCGGTGCGTCGACCGGCGCGCGTGAAGCGCTGGAGTTGCGCGATGGCGATCCACAACGCTTTCTTGGTAAGGGAGTGTCGCGTGCCGTGCAGGCCGTCAATACGACGTTGCACGAAGCGCTGATGGGCCGCGATGCCCATGATCAGGCGCAGGTCGACACGCTCATGATCGACCTCGATGGCACGGCGGACAAAAGCCGGTTGGGCGCCAACGCGCTGCTCGGGGTGTCGCTGGCTGTCGCGCGGGCCGCCGCCGCATCAAAGCGCCAGCCGCTGTTTGCCAGCCTTGGCGGTGAACGGGCCACGCTGCTGCCGTTGCCGCTGATCAATGTGATCAACGGTGGCGCCCATGCCGACAATGCGCTCGATTTCCAGGAGTTCATGATTGCCCCCGTTGGGGCACCTACATTCGCCGAGGCGGTGCGCGCCAGCGCCGAGGTCTTTCATACGCTGCGTGGCTTGCTCAAGGCGGCGGGCCACAACACCAACGTGGGGGACGAGGGTGGGTTCGCGCCAGCGTTGCGCACCGCGGAGGCGGCACTGGATTTCCTGGTCGACGCAATCGGCCGCGCTGGCTATCGTGCGGGCGAAGACATTGCGCTCGCGCTGGACCCGGCGGCGAGCGAGCTATACGTCGACGGAGCATATCGATACGCGGGGGAGGGCGTCACACGCTCGCGTGCGGAACAGGTCGACTATCTGACTGGCCTGGTCGCGCGCTACCCGATCGTATCGATCGAGGACGGCATGGCCGAAGATGACGTGGCAGGCTGGCAACTGCTGACGCAGCGCCTGGGCAAACGTTGCCAACTGGTTGGCGACGATGTGTTCTGTACCCATCCCGTGCTGTTGCGCGAGGGCGTGGATCGAGGCATGGCCAATGCCATCCTGGTCAAGGCCAACCAGATCGGCACGCTCAGCGAGATGCTGGAGACCGTGAGCGTGGCGCGTGGGCATGGCTATGCCGCCGTGATGTCGCACCGCTCGGGTGAGACCGAGGATGTCACGATTGCCGACCTGGCCGTGGCGACACGCTGCGGGCAGATCAAGACCGGTTCGCTATCGCGCGCGGATCGTACGGCCAAGTACAACCGGTTGCTGCGTATCGAGCGCATGCTGGGCGCCAGCGCGGTCTATGCGGGCGGCGCGGCCCTGCGTCGCTGAACAGGCCGGCGAGCATCGAGCATCCCGCTAGAGCAGCGCAAAACGCGCCGCCTGCGGACCCACGACGGCCGGGCGGCTGACCGGATAGCGATGACGGTCACCGCCTGCCTCGAACGACAGATAGTCCGGGGTCCAGCGCAGATTGCGCAGATACCTTGTCTCCAGGCCATCGACGACGATGGCGCCGCCGTGCACCGTGACGCTGTCGCAGGGCAGGTGCAGCAATTCGGCGTCGTCGCCGAAGTAGTGGGCTTCCAGCAGAATCGAGGCGGCTTGGTAGGCAGGCATGGTGAGCAATCGGAAGAGGCGGGGCGGGCGGGCTGAATACTGTATAAACATACAGTAGTATAGCGGCCTTGCCGCGGCCGTGCACGTATCGGATTCTCAAAATCGCTGCCCCGATCACATCTGAAAAGTCTGGCTTCGGTGGCAAGGCGGCCCGCCGAAATCCGGTATGCAGCCAGATTGGTATAACCTGAAGTGCAGGAACCTCCGATCTTCCGACGCATCTCGACATCGGAGAGACGTCTCGAAGCGGGAGGTGAGGCATGGTGGAACGAGAAAGCAAGGCATGCTGGTTTGCGGCCGGAATGCTGACCGGTGCCATCACGGCCGGATTATGTGCGCTGCTGGGCAGCCAGCGTGCGCGACGACAGCAGATGGCCGGCCAGGCCGATACGGAGCCGGATGACGATGTCAGGCCGATGCGTTCCGTGGCGGCATCGCACGAGACCGATGGCGGGTCGGACATGTTCGAGTACCGCGGGTTTGTTGTGCACCTGTTCTGGCAGGCGCTGGGTCCCGAGCGATATCGCGCGTGGTGCGATATCTGGGAAGCCGGTGCAGTCGTGCAGGAGGCAGGCGGACCGCCATCGACCTTCCTTAGCGCGGCGGAGGCAAGGCTCGCCGCGGGTGCGTGGGCGCGCCACTGGGTGCAGAACAACGGCTAGTGTTGCGCACGCCAAGAGCAGGACTGCGCACCTGATGGCGCCACGCCATCCCGCCGACGTGGGGCGTGATTCATTGCCGCGTGCGGTGTGACAGGCCATGCCTGCGTGATACGATGACTCGCTTCATTTGGAGTCCATGATGTTTGTCTGCCAGAACCAGCCTTGCGGTGCCCATTGGTCGCTCGACGAGGTGGAGATCAGGAACGAGGGGCAGGGCCCGCTTTTTCGCTGCCCGATGTGTGGCGCGCGCAATCACCTGGAGGCCCGCAAGGGGCGGGACGGCGCGCTGCAATACCGCCAGGTCACGCACGCGGCCGCCGCGCCCGCCGAAGTGCGTCCCGCCAAGCCGGCGCCTCACCGTGGAAAACGGCACTGACTTTCTTGCGCAACAGGGGCGACGCCGATGGCGATAGCGATGTCACCTCAAGGCTGCGCGGTCTCGTACCGTTAAGACATCATGGACATTAGCGACATCTCCCACGATTCCGCCTCTAATGCAGAAGTCATTGGCTGGGCGGGCGCATCCCCTCAGGTCATTGCCCGCGTGCTCAACACCGCGTTGGCCGCTCAGGATCTTTCGGGCTTTGCCGCGCTGCTGTCTGACATCGCACGTGATCGCGGACTCAAAGGCGCACGCGGCACGCACCAGTCGATCTACGACATGCCATATGCCAGCCTGCTGCCGCGCCAGAAGCATCTGCTGGCCGATGCGTTCGATCTGTTTCTGCGCCTGGGGCTGGAATTCCGCGCGCGCGGCGAAGGTGCCAATGACGATCTGATGGACGACGGCGACGACGCGCCACCGCTGCGCGACATCGACGACGACGACGTCATCGACGAAGACTGAAACGCACGCATGGCGTCAACGGGTTCGACTCCACGAGTCACCCGTTAGCCGCGTTGATAGTCGCGTGATGTCGTACCTCGGCACGACATCCCTCGCGCGCATCGGTGGCATCAAGCGCGTCTTTGCGTGGCCGCGCGGATCACGCCCGTTCTAGCAGCCCGATCTCCCTGACCGTCACCGACAGCATCGACAGCGCTGCCGCACCCGACACACCCGAGGCACGCTGGTCGGCCAGCATCTGCGCATAGCGGGCCAGTGCTGTTTGCCGGCTGCCTCGCCAGGATTCGATCAGCGCCTGGGCATCGTCGCTGTCCTGCGACTGTGCCAGCACGCTCGTGGTCAGCGCGCGCTTGAGCCGGCCCAGGTCTTCCAGGGTGGTTGTGCGGGCAAGCAGATCCCAGTGTGTATCGGCCGGCAGAGACAGCGCGCGCTCGCGCAGCCATCCAAAGTTCAGCTCGGTGTCGAGCGCAAAGTAGACCGCCGCCACGGCACTGAGGCTGCGCTTGCACGATGCGGCCACCTCGGCAATGTCGAGCGCGGCCGCGGCGTTGTCGCTGGCTGCCACGCGCAGCGCAAGGTCGTCGTCGACGCCCGCTTCGGTGAGCGACAGGGCCGCGTCGGCCATCGTCTGCGAGGTCTCTGGCGGCAGCAGCGCCGCCAGTTGCGGGGCCAGCCATTGCGCGGCTTCCATGAAACGGTTTGCACCCGCCTCCACGGTGCCGCCGCCGCGCAGGTAGCGCACGAACCAAAGCGTTGCACGTTCGAGCAGGCGACCCAGCGCGCCGAACATGCGCGCCTGAACGGCATCGTCCACGCGATTGTCGAGCGCATCGATGCGTTCCCATAGCGCGGTCAGTCCGAAGACATCGCGCGCCAACAGGCACGCGCGCACGATATCCGCCGGCCGGGCATCGGTTTCTTCCATCAGCCGGTGCACGAACGTCGCGCCGATGCGATTCACCAGCATATTGGTCAGGTGCGTGGCCAGAATCTCGCGCCGCAGCGGATGCCGTTGCATGGCCGCCGCGTGCTGCTGTTGCAGCGGCTTGGGGAAATAGTCGACCAGCAGGTTCGCCACGAGCGCGTCTTCCGGTACGTCGGAGGCCAGCAGTTCGTCGTAGAGCCACATCTTGCTATAGGCCAGCAGTACCGCGCGCTCGGGCGAGGTCAGGCCCTGGCCCAGCGATTTGCGTTCGGCGATGTCCTCCTCGGCAGGCAGGAATTCGAGCGGGCGGTTGAGGCGGCCCGCACGCTCCAGCCAGCGGATCAGGCGGCCCTCGCCATCGATCAGCGCCGGCGCCTCGCGTCCGGCCACGGACAGTGCCTGGGTCTGGTAGTAGTTGTCCTCCAATACCAGCAGGCCCACTTCGTCGGTCATCTCGGCCAGCAGTTTGTTGCGCTGCTTCTCCGTCATCTCGCCATCGGCCACCACCAGGCCAAGCAGGATCTTGATGTTGACCTCGTGGTCGGAGCAGTCGACGCCGGCCGAATTGTCGATGGCATCGGTATTGATGCGGCCGCCGTTGCGCGCGAATTCGATGCGGCCCAACTGGGTGAAGCCCAGGTTGCCGCCTTCCCCTACGACCTTGCAGCGCAACTCGTTGCCGTTCACGCGGATGGCGTCGTTGGAGCGATCCCCGGCCTGCAGGTGTGTCTCACTACTGGCCTTGACGTAGGTGCCGATGCCGCCGTTGTAGAGCAGATCCACCGGCGCGGTCAGGATCGCGTGCATCAACTCGTTCGGCGACAGCGTCGAGGCCTGGATATTCAGCGCGGCCTGCACCTGCGGAGATAGCGGGATGGTCTTGGCCGTGCGCGGGAATATGCCGCCGCCCGCTGAAATCAGCGCGGTGTTGTAGTCGGCCCAGCTGGAGCGGGGCAGGTCGAACAGGCGCTGCCGTTCGGCGAGACTCCTGGCGCAATCGGGGTCGGGGTCAAGGAAGATGTGGCGGTGGTCGAACGCCGCCAGCAGTTTGATATGCGGCGACAGCAACATGCCATTGCCAAATACGTCGCCCGACATGTCGCCGACGCCCACCACGGTGAAGGGCGTGCTCTGGATGTCGATGCCCATTTCGCGGAAGTGGCGTTTGACGCTTTCCCATGCGCCGCGCGCCGTAATCCCCATCTTCTTGTGGTCGTAACCGACCGAGCCACCCGATGCAAAGGCATCGTCGAGCCAGAAGCCGTACTCGGCGGAGATCGCATTGGCGTAGTCGGAGAACGTGGCCGTGCCTTTGTCGGCGGCCACCACCAGATACGGGTCGTTGTCGTCGCGCCGTACCACGTCGGGCGGCGGCACCAGTTCGCCGGACACCAGGTTGTCCGTCAGGTCCAGCAGGCCGCGCAGAAAGGTCTGGTAGCACGCCACACCCTCGGCCAGGAACGCATCGCGGTCGGTGGCGGGAGGCGGGCGCTTGACGACGAAACCGCCCTTGGAACCGACGGGCACGATGACGGTGTTCTTGACCATCTGCGCCTTCATCAGGCCCAGTACCTCGGTGCGGAAGTCTTCGCGGCGATCGGACCAGCGCAGGCCACCGCGTGCCACGCGGCCGCCACGCAGGTGCACGCCTTCCACGCGCGGCGAATAGACCCAGATTTCGAACATCGGACGCGGCTCAGGCAGGCCCTGCACCAGCGCGGGATTGAACTTGAACGATACGAATGGCCGTGACTGGCCGTCCGCGCCACGATGGAAGTAGTTGGTGCGGACCGTGGCGTTGATGACGTTCAGGAACAGTCGCAGGATGCGGTCTTCGTCCAGGTTCGGCACCTGGTCGAGCGCGGCGTCGATGTCGCTGAGCCACTTCTGGCTGCGCGCGTCTTCCGTCGCGCCCGGCGTGGCCGTTGCCGGGTCGAAGCGCGCAAGGAACAGCGACACCAGCATCGCCGCGATATTGGGGTTGGCCGTCAGCGCGCGTTCGATATAGGCATTGCTGAACGTGGAACCCACCTGGCGCAGATACTTGGCATAGGCGCGCAGGATCGTCACGTCGCGCGCAGCCAGGCCCGCGCGCAGCACCAGCCGGTTGAAGTCGTCGTTCTCGATCTCGCCGTTCCAGGCCCGCGCAAAGGCGTCTTCGAACAGCGGCTTGATTTTCTCGATATCCACGTCCACCTGCTTGCCGTCTGGGTCGGCGGCGATCTCGAGTCCGAAGTCGTGGATCCAGACTGGCTCGCAACCGTCGGGCTCGATCAGGTAGGGCCGCTCTTCGTCCACCCGGACGCCCAGATGCTCCAGCATCGGCAGGCTCGAAGACAGCGCGATGGGTTCGCCCGCGCGATAGACCTTGAAGCGGAATGCGCCCGGCAGCGCCTCGATGGGGCGGTACAGATTCATCGCCAGCTTGCTTGGATGCGCGCGCGCGTGTTCCATCAGTTCGATATCGCGCACGGCGGTGCGGGCCGCATAGTCCTCGCGGAAGCCGGCGGGGAAGGAGTCGCCGTAGCGCCGCAGCAGGCGGTTGCCTTGCTCTTCGCCCCGGCTGTCGTGCAGCGCCTGTGCGAGGTCGTCCTGCCAGCGGCGCGTGGCCTGAACGATCTTCTCTTCGAGTTCGCGCGTATCGACCTCGGGCATCGTGCCGGGCTGGCCGCGCACGGTCAGCTGGATGCGCGCCAGTGGCGATTCCGAAAGCTGCGGCGAGAATTCGCAGCTCGTACCGTTGAACGATTGCACCAGCAGTTTCTGGATGCGCTGGCGCAGATCGGTGTTGTACTTGTCGCGCGGCACGAACACCAGGCACGAGATAAAGCGGTCGAAGCGGTCGCGCCGCACGAACAGCCGCGTGCGCTGATGTTCCTGCAGGCGCAGGATACCTAGCGTGATCTCGGCCAGCTCGTCTTCGTCGGCCTGGAACAGTTCATCGCGCGGATACTGCTCAAGGATCGTGACCAGTGACTTGTACAGGTGGCCCTTTGTCAGAAAGCCCGCTCGCGTCAGGATATTGGCGCACTTGCGCCGGATCAGCGGGATCTCGCTGGTGCTCACCATATAAGCGGTGGACGTGTACAGGCCCACGAAGCGACGCTCGCCGAACAGCTTGCCGTTGCTGTCGAGCAGTTTCACGCCAACGTAGTCGAGATAGCCGGGCCGGTGCACCGTGGAGCGCGAATTGGCCTTGGTGATGAAAATCGGCGAAGCGCCTTCGACGATGGCGCGCGCCGCGGATGGCAGCGGTGTGAGATCGTCGGTGCCGGGGTCGCGCAGTGCCTCGCGCAGAATGCCGCTGCCGGAGCCCGACACGCCGCGCAGAAAGAACTGCCCGTCGCGCGACACCAGTTCATAGTCGCGCTGGCCCAGGAACGTGAAATGGTCGTCCAGCATCCATTCCAGGAAGGCGCGCGCCTCCGTCGACTCGGGTGTGCCGGCGTCGCTTGCGTGGGCCATGCCGGCCACGGTTTCCTGCGCGATCTGCCGCATGCGCGGCCAGTCTTCCACCGCGGCGCGCACGTCGCCCAGCGATGCGGCGATGCCCATCCGCAGCGCGTCGAGCCGCGCGGCCTCGCCGGTGCGGTCCACTTCGAAATGGATGAACGATTCGAGCCGGCAGCTTTCGGTGCTGTCCTCGCTGCCGCCCAGGCCGATGCTTTCGATGCCGCCGCGCGCGTCGCGGCACACGCGGAACACGGGATGGATCGCCGAATGCAGCGTCAGGCCGAGGCGGTTGATTTCCATCGCCACGGAATCGACCAGGAACGGCATGTCGTCGTTCACGATCTCGACGATCGTGTGGTCGGAGTACCAGCCGTGTTCTTCGAGGTTCGGGTTGTACACGCGCAGTCGCGCGGAGCCGGGAACGAATTTCTGCGCGGTCTGCCAGTGCGCCATCACGGCGCCGTACAGGTCTGCCACGTCGCGCGCCAGCAGGTCTTCCGTATCGGCAAGGTCGTAGTAGTGCCGGAACAGCGGTTCAACGATGGCAAAGGTGGCCGCGGGCAGGCGCTCGCGCGCGAATGCGACCAGATCCTCCAGCAGTTGCGCAACCTTTTCTTCGTTTTCCGGGGGCATGGCGTCTCCTCGGTGGTGTGCCGGTGCATCCTCACACTGTAGGAAAGATTTGCACGGCCGGGGCGACAAAACGCCGACGCCCCGCAGGGCGGGGCGTCACGGTGATACCGGGCGAAGAAAACGAAGCGAGGGTCAGGCAGCCAATGCCTGTGGCGCGGTGTGGCCGGCATGGCCCGATACCACCAGCGACAGCTCGTGCGTGTCGCGCGCGGCGCGCCGGCTGTGGCGATCCGCGTGATCGTTCAGCGTGGTCGTCATGCGATGCAACAGGCTGGTCAGCGCCGCACGCTCGGCCGAAGCCAGCTGGCCGACCGACACCGAGTGCAATGCGCGCACGGCCTGGGCCGCACGCTCCAGACGCGGCCGCGCATCGGGGGCGATCGTCGGGTTGCCGTCTGCCGGGAATTCCAGCCAGCCATCGGCATGGAGTTCGCGCAGCATCCGCTCGGTCTGGGGCACATCAAGGAAGATGGCACCTTGGCATGGCTGGCCGCGCGTGAATTGGTCGAGCCGGATTGCTCGCAACAGCAGCCATTTCGGATAGGTCAGCCCCGATACGCTCAGCGTCTGTTCGAGGGCGCTTTGCCATGCGGTGACGGCATCGACAAGCGATATCACGGCAGGCTCATGAATTTCGAGTGCTTTGGGCTGCATTTGCTCAGGTCTCCCATATAAGGGTTCTTGCCGCCTATGACACTTCTTGGGCCGGTGCTTTAGCCGGCCCGGACGGCGTGGGCGCCTGCCTCTCAGTGGGGCCGGTCGCTTCTGTAAAAATCGGTAGGCCGAACACTATCAGTAATGTTGGGACATTTGCATGACAGGTCGGGTATTTCCTAGTCAATCTTTTGGCGGAGGGGCGCCGGAGTGGCTGCATGCCGTGCAGCGCGGGAATTGTCGGATGTCTGACGTGAGCGCGGCAATGAAAAAGCCCCTGCCGGATGGCAGGGGCTGCGAGGACCTTCGCGTTTGCGGGCGATGACCCGCAAGCCGCTTATTGCTTCTTGGCGCCGTCCGTATAGGGATTGGCCTTGCCCGACTTCGCGCCGTCGGTGTACGGGTCAGCCTTGCCAACCTTGGCACCGTCCAGGTACGGGTCCGGCTTGCCGGACTTGGCGCCGTCGGTGTAGGGATCGACCTTCTTGTTCGGTGCCAGATCGGTGCGGGTCGATTTCTTTGCGCCGTCGGTGTACGGATCGAACTTGCCGGACTTGGCTGCGTTCTGGTTTGCGTTCGCCTTGTTCTTGGTGTGGCTGCCGCTGTAAAGATCGCCACCGTCCGTGTAGTTCTTCTGCGCGTGTGCCAGTTGCACGGCACCCAGGGTAGTCAGGGCGGCAACGATCAGCGTCGGTACGGTTTTCTTCAGCATCATCATCCTCTTCAAGTGAGGGCCGGACAGTGGGCCGGCCGGAAACAGAAATTTGTGGAAAATGCCTGTATCGATAATGACACTGTACCGGGATTTGTGACGGCCTGCCGCGCGGAGTTGTAGTAACAATACTCGGGCGACGGGCGCGTCACGTTACTTCCACGCCATCATCAGGCTGTCATTCCAGCGTGATGTTCTGGTCGGTCGCAATCTTCTTGCGCAGTTCCAGTTCGCGCTTGATCTGCGCGGCATATTGCTGCTGCGTATTGCCATCGGGGTAGGCGCCGGCGTCGTGCAGACGCTTCTTCACGTTCGGGTCCTGCAGTGCCTTGATGGCAGCATCGTGCACCTTGGCGACGATCGCGGCCGGCGTGCCAGCCGGTGCCACTAGCCCGTACCAGGCCATGTTGTTCATGTCCTTCATGCCTTCCTCGGCAAAGGTCGGCACGTTGGGCAGGCCTTCCACGCGCTTGGGCGCGGCTACGGCCAGTGCGCGCAGCTTGTCGGTCTGGATGAACGGCATCGACGACGGCAGGTTGTCGAACTGGGCGTTCACCTGGCCGGCCAGCGTGTCGTTCAGCGCCGGGCCCGATCCACGGTAGGGGATGTGGACCATGTCGGTCTTGGTGATGAACTTGAACAGTTCGCCATCGAGATGCGAAATGCTGCCCTTGCCGGCCGATGCGTAGCTGTACTTGCCCGGATTCGCTTTGAGCAGGGCCACGAATTCCTTGAGGTTCTTCGCGGGCACCTTCGGATTCACGGTCAGTACGTTCGGCACATTCACGAGGTTCGTGATCGGTGCGAAGTCCTTGAGCGGATCGTACGGGTTCTTTGCATTGGTGGCCGGGTTGGTAGCCATCGTGCTGACCGTGGCGATGCCGAGCGTGTAGCCGTCCGGCGCGGATTTTGCCAGCGCATCGGCGCCAATCGCGCCGCCGCCACCGCCGCGGTTTTCGACCACCACGGGTTGGCCCAGCTCGCGGCCAAGGGCGTCGGAGACGGCGCGGCCAACGATATCGGTCGTGCCGCCGGCGGCGAATGGCACGATCAGGCGAATCGGTTTGTTCGGATACGACTGAGCGTGTGCGGTGGCCGCCATCAGACCCAGTGCGGCAAGGGCGCCCACGGCGCCCGCTTTCAGAACTGCTTTCAAGAGATGCCTCCCAACTTATTGCTTGTAGTGCTTGTGTCGCCTGTCATTCGCGGAAGACAGACTATTGGTTCCGCAATACGGAACTACGTTCCATGATATGCGCCGAGGAGCATTCAACCCGGAAAGGTAAGTGTGGGATATAGGGGGGAACCCGTGGAGATATGACCACCGCGGCGGAATCGTGGTCGTGCTGGGGAGGCGGGGCGGAAAGCGGGGCAGAACAGCAGGGCGGGAAAGCAAAAGGCCCGAAGCATTTCTGCTTCGGGCCTTTCAGGAATTCGCTGGTGGGGCGTGAGTGACTCGAACACTCGACCTACGGATTAAGAGTCCGCTGCTCTACCAACTGAGCTAACGCCCCAACGAAGAAAGAGATTCTAGCAAGCGGATTTGTATCGCGCAAGCCCCTTCACCGATTTTTTTGAAGATTTTGCGGCCCGTACAATGCGCGGATTCCTGAACGGTTCAATGAGTCTCATCCGCCCATGCACGCCCGTGTCCTTCGCTATCTCGATGAAGTTGTGCGGCGCGGTTCGATCCGGCGCGCGGCCGAACACCTGCACGTGGCGCCGACCGCGATCAATCGCCAGATCCTGGAACTGGAGGCCGAGCTTGGCGCGCCCCTGTTCGACCGCATCCAGAAACGCCTGCATCTGACCCCGCTTGGCGAGGCGGTTCTGGCTCACGTGCGGCAGACGCTGCGCGAGCACCAGGCCCTGCAGGCGCGCGTGGCCGAGATCAAGGGGGCGCGGCGCGGCATGGTGACGATTGCTACCACGTCGGGGCTGGCGGGCGCCCTGATGCCGTCGCTGGTGCATGACTTCCGCCAGCACCAGCCCGGCATTGTCGTGCGTGTGGCCGATCTGCCGGTCGGCGGCATCGTCACGGCCGTGGAGCAGGGCGATGCCGATCTCGGCCTGGGGTACGACCTGCCGGAGGTGGCGGCCTTTCGCGTGGTGGCCAGCCGGGATTGGTCGATCGGTGCCGTGGTGGCACCCGGGCATCCGCTGGCAGCGCAGACTTCCGCCACGCTGGCCGAGTGTGCTGGATACCCGCTGATCCTGCCGGCGCCGTCGTTGTCGATCCGCGCGCTGGTGGATGACGCATTTGCGCGGCAATCGATCGGCATCATGCCTATCGTGGAATCCACATCGATCGTGCTGATCCAGCGCCTGGTGGCAACGGGCGCCGGCGTGGCTCTGCTCAATCCGCTCGACGTCATGGAGGAGCGCGCGCGAGGCTCGGTGATATTCGTGCCGCTGCGTGACAGCGACCTGCGACGCCAGACGCTGCGGCTCGTGGCGCGCGGGGGTGGTTCGCTGACGCCCGCCGCCGGGCTGATGGCCGATGACATGGCCGGCGCGCTGGCGGCGCTGTTCCGTTAGCCGGCGTTGGGTGACGGGTGTCCACAATTTGTGGACACCCAGCGCGAAATTCTGCGCTTGGGACGGATGTCGGTCCTGCGTAGACTCCGTGTCGTTGACAATCACGACATCGAGAATCCCATGACCCTGATCCTTCAGCATGCCGACGTGCTGGTCACGATGGACGCGCAGCGCCGCGAAATTGCCGATGGCGCGCTCGTCGCCAACGGGCCGGTCGTGGAGTGGGTGGGTGCCACGTCGGATCTGCCCGAGGCATACCGTCGCCAGATCGACGACGGCAGCGCCGAGGTAGTGAATATGCGCGACCACGTGGTGCTGCCGGGCCTGGTTAACACGCACCATCACATGTACCAGAGCCTGACGCGCGCCGTGCCCGCCGCGCAGGACGCCGAGCTGTTTGGCTGGCTCACCAACCTGTACATGATCTGGTCGCACCTGACGCCCGAGATGATTCGCGTGTCGACCCAGACCGCGATGGCCGAGCTGATGCTGTCGGGTTGCACGACGACGAGCGATCACCTTTACCTGTATCCGAACGGTTCAAAGCTCGATGACTCGATCGATGCGGCGCGCCAGATCGGCATGCGCTTTCATGCGGCGCGTGGGTCGATGAGCGTGGGCCGCAGTCAGGGCGGATTGCCTCCCGACGTCGTGGTCGAGCGGGAGCCGGACATCCTGCGCGACAGCCAGCGGCTGGTGGAGCAATATCACGATGCGTCGCGCCACGCGATGCTGCGCGTGGTGCTGGCGCCGTGCTCGCCGTTTTCGGTGTCGCGCGACCTGATGCGCGAGTCCGCGACGATGGCGCGCCACTATGGCGTTTCGCTGCACACTCACCTGGCCGAGAACGACAATGACATCGCTTACTCGCGCGAAAAATTCGGCATGACGCCGGCGCAGTACGCCGAAGACCTGGGCTGGGTGGGTCACGATGTATGGCACGCGCACTGCGTGAAGCTCGACGACGAGGGGCTGGCACTGTTCGCGCGAACCGGCACGGGCGTGGCACATTGCCCGTGCTCGAACATGCGGCTGGCGTCGGGTATTGCGCCGGTTCGCCGCATGCGCGACGCCGGTGTGCCGGTGGGGCTGGGTGTCGATGGCAGCGCGTCGAACGACGGCGCGCACATGCTGGGGGAGGCGCGTCAGGCCATGCTGCTGCAGCGCGTGGGATTCGGCCCCGCGGCGATGAGTGCGCGTGAGGCGCTGGAAATTGCCACGCTGGGCGGCGCCCGCGTGCTGAACCGCGATGACATCGGTGCGCTGGCGCCGGGAATGTCCGCGGACATCGTGTCGTTCGACATGTCGTCCGTCGGCTTTGCCGGTGGCGGCCACGATCCGGTAGCGGCACTGGTGTTCTGCACGCCGGCGAATGTGTCGACCAGCATCATCAATGGCCGCGTGGTGGTACGCGATGGCCGGTTGCTGACGGTGGACCTGCCGAATGTACTGGCCGACCATCGCCGCCTGGCGCGCACGTTATTCGAGAGTGCCAGGGTTTGATGAGCAGGCCGCATGAGCGGCCTTGTGCATCGGCGCGGCCAGTCGTAATCGGCCGCAACCAGCCGCAAAAGCCGCAGAAAGCAAAAGGCCGGAAGCATTGCTGCTTCCGGCCTTTCATGTGTCTGGTGGGGCGTGAGTGACTCGAACACTCGACCTACGGATTAAGAGTCCGCTGCTCTACCAACTGAGCTAACGCCCCGACGAAGACCGAGATTCTAGCAGCATTTTTGGCTTTGTCAAACGTTAAATGCATGCCGCGCATGAATCCGCGCGCGGGCGCCGCAAGGCACCTGCGGGCATGCGCGTAGCGCGCGCCCGCATGACCGAATCGATCGGCACATCACGCTGACACACACGCTTGTCACACTATGCCGTCGCGCTGGCGATCGTGCTGTCCTGGAGGGAACTTGCCGTACCCGCCACTGGTCATTGAGACGATTCGCAATCTGCCTGAGCGGTGCAGGGGATCGCAGACGATTTCCGCAAAGCCATGTTAGGATTCTTTTCCACTTGCATATGGAGGGCTGTGATGATGGAAATCAAATTCCAGGAGCAAGACCGCTACGACATCAACAACGAGGGTTTGCTGTTCCACGCGCTTGTCGATGGTGAGCAAGTGACATGCGTGGTTACACGTGAAGCGCTTTGGGAAGGCTTTAGCGCCGACCAGGTGTTGTCGCTGGAGGAGGCGTTCCGCGCCGGTCGTGACACGATCGAACGCGCGGCCGTGGTGCTGATCGAGCAGGGCGTGCCCCAGCCGGTCGTGGTCAAGCGCGCGCACGTGGCGCCGGTCTGAAGACCGACCGACGGTAGCAACCCTCCGCCGCTGGCTTCGGCTTCGCTTCACCGCGAGCCGGCCGGCGCACTAAATGCCCGAACCCAGGGCGTACTTTCGAGAAGTTTCCGGCAGTTTTTTCAAAGTCTGGTTGTCCGCATTGCCATTCAGGCAGGATGCGTTGCGTCCAGCGCTGTGCCATGTCGTGGCGCGTGCTGCACGATCCCATCCTCCGTCTGGCGGTAGTTCGGCCCGCCAGGCCGCTGCGTGCATTCCTCGAAAATACGCGCCTGGCATTGGGCGCAGATCTCGGGGGAGAGCGTGGCGATGATGGTGTGCAGTGCCTGCCGCTTGGTCGGGAAGATATGGTCGCGGCCAAGCTTGTCTGTAAAGCCGGTCTGCTCCCATGTTTCCAGTACCTGTGTGCGCGGACGGTGGAAGTAGAGGTCGCCGCCGGCGGCACGGCGCTCGCTCAATTCGGCTTCCCACATTTCGGCACCGGCCAGGTCGATGAAATTCATGCTCTTGGTCATCGCCAGCAGATGCTTCTGCTCGGCGTTGACGGTGCGCAGCCAGTGCAGACGGTCTGTCACGTATTGAACGGCGCCAAAGTAGATGGCACCTTCCATGCGCAGCAGCTTGAGCTGCGGACACTCCGGCTGCGGGCGGCGCAATTCGTCCAGCGGCGTGAAGCGCCGGCCCGGGTCATCGGCATCGGGTACCAGGCTGCGCACGGCCGGGCGTGAGGTGCGATAGAGATAGGCGACGAGCGACAGGATCGTGCCAAGCAGCACCGCCATCTCCAGGCGGATGGCCAGCGTGGCGACGAACGTGCCGACTGCGATGGCAAACTCGGTGCGCGACAATCGCGCGATACGGCGCAGCCGCTGGAAATCGAACAGGCCCCAGGCCACCAGCATCAGCATGGCCGCGATGGCCGCCAACGGAATCTGTGCGAGCAATGGCGCACTGATCGTCACGAACACCACCAGCAGCAGCGCGGATAGCACGCTGGCGAGTGGCGTCTGGGCACCGGCTTCGAAGTTCGGCATCGAGCGGTTCAGCGATCCGCACGAGATATAGCTGGAAAATAATCCACCCGCGATATTGGACAAGCCTTGTCCGATGAACTCGCGGTTGGCATCGACATGCTGCCCGGACCGGAGCGCGACGGCCTTGGCGATGGAAATGGACTGGCCCAGCGCCACGATGGTCAGCGCGGCGGCGATGCCTAGCAGGTCGGGCACCGTGCGCCAGTTGATGTCCGGAAGGCCGAAGGGCGGGATGGCCGATGGAATCGGACCCACCACGTTCACATGCTGCGCCTCGCCCCAGCCACTATGGTTCAGCAGCATCGCCACGCCATAGCCGGCCAGCAGGCCCAGCAACATGAAGGGCAGCCTGCGCCAGATTCGCTTGATTGCAATCGTCACCGCAAGCGTGACACCGCCCACCACCACCGCGCTGACGTTGATGGTGTCCAGGTTGTCGAACAGAAAACGCACCACGCCGAACGCGCTGGTACCCGTGGGCACGGCCAGGCCGAACAGGTCCTTGAGTGCGTACAGGCCGATCAGCGTCGCCGCGCCGCATGTGAAACCGAGCAGCACCGATGGCGAAATGAAGTTGGCCAGCGAACCGAGCCGCAACGCACCCACTGCGAACTGCAGGATGCCGACGAGCATCGTCACGGCCAGCGCCAGCGCGATATAGGCCGGGCTGCCCGCGAACGCCACCGGACTCAGCATCGCAAACAGTGCGAGCGAATTGGCGTTGGTCGGCCCCGACATCACATGCCAGCTCGAACCGAACAGCGCGGCGACGATGCACGGAATCACCGCGGTATAGATCCCGTACTGTGGCGGCAGGCCGGCCAGCGTGGCGAATGCCACGCCCTGTGGCAATACCAGCACCGCGCCAAGCATGCCGGCGATCAGGTCGGCACGCAGCGTCAGCGGGGTGACGCGCTGCAGCCACGGAAACCAGCGCCGCAGGGCAGGCGTATTGGCGCGGACGGCGCTCATCGGCTCAGTCGAGCTTGAGTGCGGCGACGACCGGCGTGTGGTCGGACGGTTGCTCCCAGCGGCGCGGTTCCTTGTCGATCAGGCAGGTCGTGCAGCGCTGGGCCAGGTCTGGAGACAGCAGGATATGGTCGATGCGCAGACCGGCGTTGCGGCGGAAACCCATCATGCGGTAGTCCCACCACGAAAAGGTCTTCTCGGGCTGTTCGAACATGCGGAACGAATCGACCAGGCCCATCGCGATCAGCGCCTTGAACGCATCGCGCTCCTGGGGCGATACCAGATTCTGGCCTTCCCACTTGGCAGGATCGTGCACATCGCGGTCTTCCGGCGCGATATTGAAATCGCCCAGCAGCGCAAGCTTCGGATAGCGGATCATCTCGGCGCGCAGCCAGTCGGTCATGGCGCGGAGCCAGTCGAGCTTGTAGACGAACTTGTCGGAGTCCAGCGCCTGGCCGTTCGGAAAGTACGCGCTGATCAGGCGCACGTCGCCATAGGTGCCGGCGACCACGCGCTGCTGCGTGTCTTCATAGCCGGGGATATTGCGCACCACGTCGGTCGGGGCCGGCATGGCGCCGTCGCGCGCCACGATCGCCACACCGTTATACGTCTTCTGGCCCGTGTAGATGCTATGAAAGCCGGCCGCTTCCAGTTCGGCCAGCGGGTACTTGTCGTCGGGCAGCTTCAGTTCCTGCAGGCACAGGGCATCGACCGGGGTGCCCGCGGCATCCTGCGCTTCCAGCCACTGCAGCACCTGGGGCAGGCGGACCTTCAGGGAATTGACGTTCCAGCTCGCGATTCTCATCGTCATTATTCTTGTGGCGGTTATTGGCCGAACAGGCCACCGAGCAGGTCGCGTTCGTTCAGCATGTCGAATGCGATCTGCTCATGGGTTTTCATGCAACGCCGGATGGCGGCGGGAATGGCGGCGCGTGTCTTGCGGCACAGGCCGGGCTGGTCCTCGACTTCGATATCGAAACCCCTGACGGTGCGTACCTCGTTATCGCTGGGTGTGATCGTGACGACGATACCCAACTGGGCGCGCATCTTTTCCTGCATCCGACGCAGGTCGGCAAGCGTTTCTATCGCTTCCAGCCGCGCCACAAGCCGCTTTTCCTCATGCTGGGTCAGCATCAGGATGCGGCGGTCGGCAGCGGGATTTTCCAGCAGCAACTCGCGCTTGCAGTCGCAGGCGCCCGGTGGACATTCCGTGCGGATCGGAACGGCATTGTCCATGATCCGGGCGCCTGGTCGGGGAGCGATCGATCAGGCCGCGGCGGCCGCCGTTTCCGCCATGCCGCCATGCCGCAGCAGCGCATCGATCTGCGGTGTGCGGCCCCGGAACGCCACGAACGATTCCATCGCCGGGCGGCTGCCGCCCACGGACAGGATCTCGCGGCGATAGCGTTCGCCGGTGGCGGCATCGAGCACGCTGCCAGACAGTTGCGCTGCTTCCTCGAACGCGGCGTACACGTCGGCGGACAGCACCTCGGCCCACTTGTAGCTGTAGTACCCGGCCGCATAGCCGCCCGCAAAGATGTGGCTGAACGTGTTCGGCCAGCGCGACAGCGGCGACTGCGGCACCACGTGCTTGGCGTCGTTGATCTGGCGCGACAGCTCCAGCACCGACACCGCGCCTTGCGGGTCGTAGTCGGTATGCAGATGCATGTCGAACGACGACAGCACGATCTGGCGCAGCGTGGCCATGCCGTTCTGGAAGTTCTTCGCGGCCAGCATTCGGTCGAACAGAACACGCGGCAGCGGCGCGCCGGTTTCCAGGTGGGCCGTCATCGTCGACAGGACCTCGTGTTCCCAGCAGAAGTTTTCCATGAACTGCGATGGCAGCTCCACCGCATCCCATTCCACGCCGTTGATGCCCGATACGCCCAGGTCGCCCACCTGCGTCAGCATATGGTGCAGGCCGTGGCCAAACTCGTGGAACAGCGTGATCACCTCGTCATGCGTGAACAGGGCGGGCTTGTTCCCAACCGGCGCCGTGAAGTTGCAGGTCAGGTAGGCCACCGGCGTCTGCAAGGTGCCGTTGTCGCGTTCCTTGCGGCCGCGGGCGTCATCCATCCACGCGCCGCCGCGCTTGCCCTCCCGCGCATACAGGTCGATGTAGAACTGGGCCAGCAGCGCGCCCTGCGGCGACACCACGCGGAAGAAGCGCACATCCTTGTGCCAGGTCTGGGCGTCGTCCGGCTCGATTTTCACCGAGAACAGCTTTTCGACCACGCCGAACAGGCCCTCCAGCACCTTGGGTTCCTGGAAGTACTGCTTGACCTCGTCGTCGGAGAACGCATAGCGCTTCTGGCGCAGCTTCTCGGACGCATAGGCCACGTCCCACGGTTCGATCTTTTCCAGCCCGAGTTCGGCGGCCGCGAAAGCGCGCAGCTCTTTCCAGTCGGCTTCGGCGTACGGGCGGGCCTTGACGGCCAGTTCGTCGAGGAACTTCAGCACGTCGGCCGGCGACTCGGCCATCTTGGGCACCAGCGAGACTTCGCCGTAATTGTTGTAGCCGAGCATCCGCGCCTCTTCCCGGCGCAGCGTCAGCTGCTCGCGCATGTTCGACGTATTGTCCCAGTCGGTCTGGCCGTTGTTGTACTGCGGACCGAGTTCCGAGGCGCGCGTGACGCTGGCTTCGTACATGGTCTGACGCAGCGCACGGTCATCGGCGTACTGCAGCACCGGGAAATACGACGGAAAGTGCAGCGTGAACTTCCAGCCGGCCTTGCCATCCTTTTCGGCGGCCAGCTGGGCGGCTTCCTGCGCATCGGCCGGAATGCCGGCCAGGCGCGCTCCGTCCTCGACGTAGAGCGCGTAGGCGTTCGTGGCATCGAGCACGTGGTCGGAGAAAGCCTTCGACAGTTGGGCCTGCTGGTCCTGGATCTCGGCGAAGCGCGGTTTCTTGTCTTCAGCCAGTTCGGCACCGCCGAGGCGGAACCCGCGCAGCTCGTTTTCGAGCAGTTGCTTGCGGGCCGGCGACAGTCCGGCAAACTCGGGGCCCGCAGCCACGGCCTTGTACTTTTCGTACAGCGCCAGGCTTTGGCCCAGCGACGACCAGAACTCGGTCATGCGCGGCAGGTTGTCGGCGTGAGCCTTGCGCAATTCGGGCGTGTCAGCCACGGCACTCAGATGGCCCACCACGCCCCAGGCGCGGCCAAGCGGCTCGGTGGCGGTTTCCAGGGCTTCCACGGCGGTCAGCCAGGTGGCCGGAGTGGCCGGATCCTCGGTGCGGGCGACGGCGGACTGGGCTTCGGCCAGCAGCACGTCCAGCGCCGGGCCGATGTGCTCGGGGCGGATCTCCGCAAAACGCGGCAGATCCGAGAAATCGAGCAGCGGATTGTTGGCGCGGTCGGTGGTATCAGTCATGGCAATTCCCGGTTGGCGTGCCGCGGCGGGAGCGCATGGCGGCACGATTTACCTGTGCAAGATGAGGCCTTTGCGGCCAAATATCCAGTACGACTTTGCTATCAGGGTGATTGAGGCGCGATAGACGCGCCATCGGGACCTTTCCTCAGGCCAGCCCGGCTTTGCGCTCGGCCGCTTCCAGCGTGTTGATCAGCAGCATCGTGATCGTCATCGGCCCCACACCGCCCGGCACCGGCGTGATGTGGCCAGCCACCTCGCGCACGCCCGCAAAGTCCACGTCGCCGCACAGCTTGCCGGCGTCGTCACGGTTCATGCCCACGTCGACGACCACGGCGCCCGGCTTGACCATGCCCGCCGTGATGATGTTGCGGCGGCCCACGGCTGCCACGATCACGTCGGCGTCACGGGTGTGGGCGGTCAGGTCGCGCGTCTTGCTGTTGCAGATCGTGACGGTGGCGCCGGCCTGCAGCAGCAGCATGGCCATCGGCTTGCCGACGATATTGGAGGCGCCCACCACCACGGCGCGCGCGCCACGCAGCGGGTACTGGATCGATTCCAGCATCTTCATGCAGCCATAGGGCGTGCACGGGCGGAACAGCGGGGCGCCGGTCATCAGCGCGCCGGCGTTGGCCACGTGGAAGCCGTCGACGTCCTTTTCCGGCGCGATGGCTTCGAGCACCTTGTGGCTGTCGATGTGCTTGGGCAGCGGCAGCTGCACCAGGATGCCGTGGATCTTGGGATCGTTGTTCAGCGCGTCGATGCGGGCCAGCAGGTCGGCTTCGGACAGGTCGGCCGGATAGCGGTCCAGCGACGAGTAGAAACCGTTGTCTTCGCAGGCCTTGACCTTGTTGCGCACGTAGACCTGGCTGGCGGGGTCCTCGCCCACCAGCACCACGGCCAGGCCAGGCTGGTGGCCTGCGGCGGTCAGGCGGGCGGCGCGCTGGGCGGCCTCGGCACGGATTTGTTTGGCAAGGGCGTTGCCGTCGATCAGTTGAGCGGACATGGGTGTACGTGACTGGAAAGGCTGGAGGATGGGGCTGGCGCCGCGCGCGGGCGGCGGGGGCGCGAGCAAAAGCCGAATTATAAAGGCTAGCCAGCTTTCGGAGCCGGGTTGATGCGATGCAAGCGGCGACAGCCCGCCGGCTGCTAGCATCGCGCGATGGATATCGACGAATCTTCAATTCCGGAATTGCTGGCGACCTGGCCGTTGCCGACCCTGGCGGTGGCGGTGCTTGCCTGGGCGGTGGCGCAGCGTCCGTGGCGGCTGCTGCTGCGCGAGCCAATCCAGCATGCCTGGCTGGGCACCCTGGTGTTCCTGGCGCTGCTCTGGTCGGCGCGGGCCACGCTGGGCGGCGGCGTGGTGATCCAGTTGATGGGGGCGACGCTGGCCGTGACGATGTTCGGCCTGCCGCTGGCGCTGGTGTCGCTGGCGATCGCCAATGTGATCTCGTTGATCGGACTCGCCTACCTGTCCGGGCAGGCGTGGCAGGACATCCACTGGGTATCGCTCGCGCCGCGCTTCATCTGGATGGCGGCCGTGCCTGGGTTACTCACGGCTGGCCTGCAGGCCACGATGCGGCACTGGCTGCCACGGCACCTGTTTATCTTCATCCTTGGTCACGGATACTTTGCCGCGCTGGTGGCGGCCATCGTCGCGGGGGTCCTGCGTCTGGCCTGGCTCATGCTGGCGGGGCAGGCGGGCGATGTCGGCCTGACCGTCGGCGACCGGCTGACCGGCGTGGTGATCATCGCGTTTGGCGAGGCATTCCTGACCGGCATGCTGGTGGCCATCTTCGTCATCTACCGGCCGCAATGGGTCGTGACGTTCGCCGATGCCGAATATCTGGAGGGAAAGTAGGAAAGCGGGGGAAGCACGAAAGTCGGGGGCGGACCGCGAAGGGTGGTCCGCAACGGCGTCGCCGGCCGCCCCGTGGCCATGCACGGGGCCAGCCGGCGCATCAGCCGGATCAGCTATTGCGCGACAGCGCCAGCCGCAGCAGGTCGGCCACGGTGTTGACGTTGAGCTTTTCCATGATGTTGGCGCGGTGCGCCTCCACGGTCTTGATGGAAATGCCCAGGTCGTCGGCAATCTGCTTGTTCAGGCGGCCGGCCACGATGCGCTCCAGCACCTGCTGCTCGCGCGTGGTCAGCTTGGCCAGCAGGTCCTTGGCGGCGCGCTGCTCGCGGGCGGCGGAATGGTCGGTGCGGGCCTTCTGCAGCATCCGTTCCACCAGCGCGCGCAGTTCCGACTCGTCGAAAGGCTTCTCGATGAAGTCGATGGCGCCGCGCTTCATCGTCGAAACCGCCATCGGCACGTCGCCGTGGCCGGTGATGAAGACGATGGGAATATCGATGTTCTCGGCAATCATGCGTTCTTGCAGCTCCGGGCCGCTCATGCCCGGCATACGCACGTCGAGAATCAGGCACGACACCGCACCGGCATCGTAGGCAGACAGGAATTGCTCGGCGCTGTTGAAGCTGCGCACCTGGTAGCCGTTGCCCTCTAGTAGCCAGGTCAGCGAGTCGCGCATCGCTTCATCGTCGTCGACGATAAAGACGGTCTCGCCACGATGCGGCGTTGGGCTGGGCGTTGCGGTCATGAAGTCTCCTGGGGCAAAGTCGTTTGCAACGAAGTGTAACTGCATGCGGCGGTGCGCAACACCCCCAGACAAATGATCCGGACGGCCTCCCGATGCCCCGCGGCAGAGGGACGCCCGGCATGCCCAGGGGCGCTCCCGTTATTGTTCGGGTAGCGCAGGCTGCAGCGGCAGGGTGATTTTAAACGTACAACCGATACCGTCCACATTGTTTTCTACCCAGAGACGGCCCTGGTGCGATTCAATGATCGAGCGGCAGATGTTCAGGCCCATGCCCATGCCGTCCGACTTGGTGCTGAAGAACGGCTCGAACAGGCGCTCCTTGGTGGCTTCGTCCACCCCCGGTCCCTGGTCGATGACGTCAATGCAGACGGATTGACCGAACTCAATGTTCTCGACCCTTGCGTGGAGCCGGACCACGCCCGCGGCGCGCATCGCCGGCAGGCCGGCCATCGCTTCCACGGCGTTCTTGAGCAGGTTCACCAGCACCTGTTCGATCAGCACCGGGTCCACATAGAGCATCAGGGGCGGGGCGGGCAGCCGGGTCAGGATGGTCACGCGGCGGCGCGTGGCTTCCAGATCCGCCAGGCCCACCGCATCGGCCACGATGTCATGCAGCGCGGCCTCGCGCCGCTGCGGCTGGCTACGCTTCACGAATCCGCGGATACGGCTGATGATGGTGCCCGCGCGCACGGCCTGCGCCGATGTCTTTTCGAGTACCGGGATCAGATCTTCCGGCGTGCTGCGGCCTGAGTGCAGGCGGGCCACGGCCCCCATGCAGTAGTTGTTGATGGCCGCCAGCGGCTGGTTCAGCTCGTGGGCCAGGGACGACGCCATCTCGCCCATCGTGGTCAGGCGGCTCGTGAACTGCAGCCGCTCCTCGTGCTGGCGCGCCATTTCCTCGGCGGCCTTCCGTACCGTGATGTCGGTAGCGATCTGCATCTGCGCCAGATGGCCGTCCACCCACTGGATATAGCGGCGGCGCACTTCGAACCATTTCTGCATGTCTGGCACGAACACCTCGCGCGCATCCGATGCATACGGCATCAGTTCCGAAGCCGGCAGGCCGGCGTAGGCGTCGACGAAGTCGGTGTTGTCGCTCGACATCTGCTCCTTGTCGAAGTCGTCGCCGGCCAGCTTCAGGTGGCCCTCGGCCTCCCAGCCGAACAGCTGCCGGTAGTAGCGGTTGGCGAACAGCAGCTCGGCCTTGTCGGTCGCCAGCACTGAGACCGCGGCGTCCAGGCTTTCCAGCACCGTGGTGAAGCGGTCGTGCGCGGCGGCAAGTTCCTCGCGGGCGCGCTTGGGCTCGGTGATGTCCGTCATCGAGCTCATCCAGCCCGTATGCCGGCCGCGGCTATCCACCAGCGGCGAGACGTACATGCGGGCGAAGAAGCTGCTGCCGTCGCGGCGCATCACGCGCATCTCGTAGCCGGTGGCCGGCGACTTGCCCTGCAGCGTCAGGTCGATCTGCTTCTGCATTTCCTGCTGGTCGTTCGGCGGCCAGTAGGGGAAGGGCGGCATGCGGCCCACGAGCTCGGTCTCGGACCAGCCAGTCATGCGGCAGAACGCCGGATTCACATAGGTGATGTGGCCGTTCAGATCCAGTGCGCGCAGCCCGATCAGCATCGAGTTTTCCATCGCGCGCCGGAACGATGTCTCGGCCAGCAGCGCGCGCTGCGCCTCGGAGCGGCGGCTCGTATGACGCCACATGCTCCAGAGGCTCCAGAGCAGGAAGCACGACAGCCCCACCACCAGCCACAGCAGCATGTTGTTGGGCAGGTTCGACGGCGGCGGATAGGCGTCGGCCCGCAGCGACAGCGAATGGCCGGGCGGGTCCAGCAGAACTTCATAGGACAACGCGTTACCCGGCACCGGACGGACCGAGGTGCTGGCGCGCGTCTGGTTGTTCTTGTCGATCAGCGAGAAGCGATAGCGCTCGGTCAGCTCGGGCGGCAGCAGATGCGTCAGGATGCCGTTGATCGAATAGAGCGCGCCCAGGGTGCCCAGGAACTCGTTGTCGCGCACGATCGGCACTTCCATCAGCATGAAGCTGTCGCCGCGGTCGTTGATCAGCGGGCGCGAATAGACCACGCGCTGGGTCTCGCGCGCGGCGTCGAAGGTGTCCAGGACTTCGGGTTCCAGCGGCTGGTCCACGGTTTCGCGCAGTCGCCCGGCGAACTCGGAGGTGGAGGGCAGCGACCACCGGCCGCGCTTGGTGGCGTCGAGCCAGTTGATAAAGACGATTTCGGGGTTTTCGCGCAGGATTTCCTGCGCGGCAGTGCGATAGGCGCCCTGGTCCAGCTGCGCCGCGGCGATGTCACGCGCCAGCGAGGCCATCTGGTCCTGGTTGCTCAGCAGGGACAGCCGCACGCGCTGCTGCGCCCAGGCGGCGTCGCGGTACAGCGCGTCGCGCTGCTGCTGGCGTTCGGTTTCGTGCAGTGACCACAGGATGACCCCCATCGCCACCGTAAACAGGACGATCGCCACCAGCGGGATGAACATGAACCAGCTGGTCGCCACCAGATTGCGCCAGCGCATGATCCACAGGCGGCGGGGCGGGGCGGCCAGCGGCTCCATGACGTCGGGATGGTCGCCGTGCTCGGTGTGCGGGTCGCCGTGGCCGGCATGCGCCACCCCCGGCGGTACGCCGTGGGAGGTATCGCTGACAGTGCCGGCGGAGTTCGGTGGCAGGATGGCCGTGCGCAGGCCGGAGAGGATTCGGTTGAAGAACTGCATAGGGGATTGACGGTCGACCGGCCAGTGTATCGGCTTTATTGCGGTGCGTCGCTTGGGGAAAGCGCCTATCCGGCACAGGAGAATGCTGATTTCCGGCAGGCCCTGTTCCGGCGCCGTCGGCCGCTTTCTGGTGCACTGCCGCAATATTTCACATTATAAGAAAGGACTTCGTAATCTGAAAATTTCGCTTGTCAGCCGTTGCTGTGCTTCCATAGAATCGCTTCGACCGAACTATGCGGGCGGAGCCATGCGCCTGAGCTTGAGGATCCGGGCGATGCGACCCGACGAGAAAGATCCCTGCTCTGGCCAGTGAACCGATGCCAGGGCAAGAAAGGCAAGGCTTTCGCCGCGACGTCAAAACCGTCAGACCGGCCAACCGATATCCGCCATACCGGGCGGGCGCCGGGGCAGGAATTTACCCAGGAGACAGTCATGTCCGCTGTACCAGAGCAGATCCTCGGCGCCAGCAGCGCCAACGACGCAGATCCCCAGGAAACGCATGAATGGCTGGATGCCCTGCAGGGCGTCCTGAACGCTGAAGGCGCCGACCGCGCCGCCTTCCTGATCGACAAGCAGATCGAATACGCTCGCGTGAACGGCGTGACCCAGCCGTTCCACGCTGAAACGCCGTACATCAACACCATTCCGGTGGAGCAGCAGGCCCGCATTCCAGGCGACCAGGATATCGAGCACCGCATCCGCTCGTACACGCGCTGGAACGCGATGGCAATGGTGCTGCGCGCCAACAAGCACACCAACGTCGGCGGCCACATTTCGTCGTTTGCCTCGGCGGCCACGCTCTATGACGTGGGCTACAACCATTTCTGGCGTGCCCCGTCGGAACAGAGCGGCGGCGACCTGGTCTTCGTGCAGGGCCACTCGGCCCCGGGCGTGTACTCGCGCGCATTCCTGCTGGGCCGCCTGACGGTCGAGCAACTGGACAACTTCCGCCAGGAAGTGGACGGCAAGGGCATCTCGTCGTACCCGCACCCGTGGCTGATGCCGGACTTCTGGCAATTCCCGACCGTGTCGATGGGCCTGGGTCCGATCATGGCCATCTACCAGGCGCGCTTCATGAAGTACCTGGGCAGCCGCGGCCTGGTGAACGCCGAAGGCCGCAAGGTCTGGGCTTTCCTGGGCGACGGTGAGACCGACGAGCCGGAATCGCTGGGCGCGATCGGCATGGCTGGCCGCGAGAAGCTGGACAACCTGGTCTTCGTGATCAACTGTAACCTGCAGCGCCTGGACGGTCCGGTGCGCGGCAACGGCAAGATCATCCAGGAGCTGGAGTCGGAATTCCGCGGCTCGGGCTGGAACGTGATCAAGGTGGTGTGGGGCAGCCGCTGGGACCAGCTGCTGCAGCGCGACACCAAGGGCCTGCTGATGAAGCGCATGATGGAATGCGTGGACGGCGAGTACCAGACCTTCAAGGCCAAGGACGGCGCGTATGTGCGCGAGTTCTTCTTCAACACGCCGGAACTGAAGGCAATGGTCGCCGACTGGTCCGACGACGACATCTGGCGCCTGAACCGTGGCGGCCATGACCCGCACAAGGTGTACGCGGCCTACAAGGCGGCCAGCGAGCACAAGGGCCAGCCGACGCTGATCCTGGCCAAGACCATCAAGGGCTATGGCATGGGCGATGCCGGCCAGGCCATGAACGTGGCGCACCAGCAGAAGAAGATGCCGGTGGACGCCATCCGCGCGTTCCGCGACCAGTTCAACATCCCGGTGCCGGACGACAAGCTGGAAGAAGTCCCCTACCTGACGTTCGAGGAAGGCTCGAAGGAACTGGAATACATGCGCCAGGCGCGCATGAACCTGGGCGGCTACCTGCCGGCCCGCCGCCAGAAGGCCGACGCCCTGAAGGTGCCCGAGCTGTCCGCGTTCGACGCGCTGCTCAAGGCCACCGGCGAAGGCCGCGAAGTGTCCACGACGATGGCCTTCGTGCGTATCCTGAACACGCTGCTGAAGGACAAGCAGATCGGCAAGCACGTCGTACCCATCGTGCCGGACGAATCGCGCACGTTCGGTATGGAAGGTCTGTTCCGCCAGGTTGGTATCTGGAACCAGGAAGGCCAGAAGTACGTGCCGGAAGACCATGACCAGCTGATGTTCTACAAGGAATCGCAGACGGGTCAGGTGCTGCAGGAAGGCATCAACGAAGCCGGCGCCATGTGCGACTGGATCGCCGCCGCCACGTCGTATTCGACGCACGGCGTGCAGATGATCCCGTTCTACATCTACTACTCGATGTTCGGTATCCAGCGTATCGGCGACCTGTGCTGGGCGGCTGCCGACATGCGTTCGCGCGGCTTCCTGCTGGGCGGCACGTCGGGCCGGACCACGCTGAACGGCGAAGGTCTGCAGCACGAGGACGGCCATTCGCACGTGTTCCACGCCGTGATCCCGAACTGCATCTCGTACGATCCGACGTTCCAGTACGAGCTGGCCGTGATCATGCAGGACGGCCTGCGCCGCATGTATGCCGAACAGGAAGACGTGTACTACTACCTGACGGTGATGAACGAGAACTACGAACATCCGGAAATGCCGGCTGGCGTGGAGAAGGACATCGTCAAGGGCATGTACCAGTTCCGCAAGGGCGTGGAAAACAGCAATGCGCCGCGCGTGCAGCTGCTGGGTTCGGGCACGATCTTCCGCGAGGTGATTGCCGCCGCCGAAATGCTCAAGAAGGACTGGGGCGTGGAATCGGACATCTGGAGCTGCCCGAGCTTCACCGAGCTGGCCCGCGAAGGCCAGGCCGCCGAGCGTCACAACCTGCTGCACCCGACCGAGGCGCCGCGCGAGTCGTTCGTCGCGCAGAAGCTCAAGGGCGTGCGTGGCCCGGTCATCGCATCGACCGACTACATCCGCGCGTTTGCCGAGCAGATCCGTCCGTTCGTGCCGCGCCGCTACGTGGTGCTGGGTACCGACGGCTTCGGCCGCTCGGATACCCGCGAGAAGCTGCGTCACTTCTTCGAAGTGGACCGCAACTGGGTGACGGTGGCCGCGCTGAAGGCGCTGGCCGACGAAGGCGCGATCGGTCGTGAAAAGGTGGCGGAAGCCATCAAGAAGTACAACCTCGACCCGAGCAAGCCGAACCCGATGTCGGTCTGATTCCCCGGATTTGCACGACTGAACCCCCGCAGCGCGGCACCCCGCCGTGCCGCGGGGCGCCCCCGGCTGGCCCGGCGGCGCCCCACGGCGCAGGTGATGCGCGGCAGCGTGACAGATGCGTGCGGCGAGAGTAACCTCGCCGATTGCGTTTGTCGTGTTGAGCGTAACGAACCAGGGTGCCGGCTGCCCAGGAGAGACACTGAATGAGTCAAGCGATTGAAATCAAGGTGCCGGACATCGGCGACTACGACGCCGTCCCCGTCATCGAAGTGCATGTGAAGCCGGGCGATCAGATCAACGCGGAAGACGCGCTGGTCACGCTGGAATCGGACAAGGCCACGATGGACGTGCCGTCGCCGCAGGCCGGCACGGTCAAGGAAGTGAAGATCAAGGTCGGCGACAACGTGGCCGAAGGCACGGTCCTGGTGATGCTGGAGCCGGCAGGCGCTGCCGCCGCGGCACCCGCGCCGGCCGCCGCGCCCGCTCCGGCGCCTGCCGCACCGGCGCCGGCTCCCGCCGCCGCTCCGGCAGGCGGTGGCGGCACGGTCGAAGTCAAGGTTCCGGATATCGGCGACTACGACGCCGTGCCCGTGATCGAAGTCCACGTGAAGCCGGGTGACCAGATCAACGCCGAAGATGCGCTGGTGACGCTGGAGTCCGACAAGGCCACGATGGACGTGCCGGCCCCGCAAGGCGGCATCGTCAAGGAAGTGAAGGTCAAGGTCGGCGACAACGTGAAGGAAGGCACGCTGATCCTGATTCTGGAAGCCGCTGGTGGTGCCGCTGCCGCCGCACCGGCCGCCGCTGCTCCGGCTCCGGCACCTGCCGCAGCTGCTCCCGCGCCGGCTCCCGCCGCCGCACCTGCACCCGCTCCGGCCCCGGCTGCCGCGCCTGTGCAAGGCGCGACCGGCAAGGCCGCCCATGCCAGCCCGTCTGTGCGCAAGTTCGCGCGTGAGCTGGGCGTGGACGTGTCGCGCGTGCCGGGTACCGGCCCCAAGGGACGTATCACCCAGCAGGACGTGCAGAACTTCGTCAAGGGCGTGATGAGCGGCCAGACCGCTGCCCCGGCCGGCGCTGCCGCTGCCGGTGGTTCGGGCGTGGGCCTGGATCTGCTGCCGTGGCCGAAGGTCGATTTCACGCGCTTTGGCGAAGTGGAGTCGAAGCCGCTGTCGCGCATCAAGAAGATCTCGGGCGCCAACCTGCATCGCAACTGGGTCATGATCCCGCACGTCACGAACTGCGACGAGGCGGACATTACCGACCTGGAAGCGTTCCGCGTGCAGCTGAACAAGGAAAACGAGAAGGCCGGCATCAAGGTCACGATGCTCGCGTTCATGATCAAGGCCACCGTGGCGGCGCTGAAGAAGTTCCCGAACTTCAACGCTTCGCTGGACGGCGACAACCTGGTGCTGAAGAAGTACTTCAACATCGGCTTTGCCGCCGATACGCCGAACGGCCTGGTCGTGCCGGTGATCAAGGACGCCGACAAGAAGGGCGTCATCGAGATCAGCCAGGAAATGGGCGAGCTGGCCAAGCTGGCGCGCGACGGCAAGCTGAAGCCGGACCAGATGCAGGGCGGTTGCTTCTCGATCTCGTCGCTGGGCGGCATTGGCGGCACGTACTTCACGCCGATCATCAACGCACCGGAAGTGGCCATCATGGGCGTCTGCAAGTCGTACATGAAGCCGGTCTGGGACGGCAAGCAGTTTGCGCCGCGCCTGACGCTGCCGCTGTCGCTGTCGTGGGATCACCGCGTGATCGACGGCGCCGAGGCTGCACGCTTCAATACGTACTTCGCGGCGTTGCTGGCGGACTTCCGCCGCATCCTGCTCTAAGTACCGAAGCAACCCGCCGGCTGGTCCGGCGGGTTTGTCCGCACTGATTCCAAGGGGCGAGCCATGACTACCTGCGTTGTTGTACGCAAGGGTGACGAGGTGGCGATCGCGGCCGATGCGCTGGTGACGTTCGGCGATACGCGGCTGTCGCGTGCCTACGAGCGCAACCAGAAGGTGATTCCCGTGGGCGACAGCTTTGTTGCGCTGGCGGGTACCACCGCGCATTTCCCGGTCATGCGCGCGCTGTTGACGGGCATGGGCGACGAATGCCGCCTGATGACCCGCGACGACGTGTTCCGGACCTTCCTCAAGGTGCATGAAAAGCTCAAGAACGAGTATTTCATCAACACCAAGGAAGACGAGGACGACCCCTACGAGTCATCGCAGATCGTTTGCCTGATCGCCAATCCGGGCGGCATCTTTGGTGTCTATTCCTACCGCGAGGTGTTTTCGTTCGACCGTTTCTGGGGCATCGGCTCGGGCCGCAACTATGCGCTCGGTGCCATGCATGCGATGTACGACCGGCCTGAAATGGGCGCGGGCGACATTGCGCGGATCGGGGTCGAGGCGGGGATCGAATTCGACAAGAGCTCGGCCGGCCCGATCGATGTGCATACGGTGAAGATTTCTGCGGCACCCCATGAGACGCCCCAGCAGCCCGGCGGCGCGGCAACCAACAAAGACGGCGCGGCCTGAGCCCAGAGCGGGCAGGGCGCGCATCCCAGGAGGAAAAGCATGAGTGTGATCGAAGTCAAGGTGCCGGATATCGGCGATTTCGACGCGGTGGAAGTGATCGAAGTGCTGGTCAAGAGCGGCGACACGGTCGAGGAAGAGCAGTCGCTGATCGTGCTGGAGTCCGACAAGGCCAGCATGGAAGTGCCGTCGTCGGCGGCCGGCAAGGTCGTGGACGTCAAGGTCAAGGTTGGCGACAAGGTGGCCAAGGGCACCGTGATCTGTACGGTGGAAGGCGGCGCAGCCGCTGCCCCGGCACCGAAGGCTGCCCCCGCGCCCGCAGCCGCACCGGCCCCGGCCGCTGCACCGGCTGCGGCCCCCACGGCCGCCAAGCACAGCGGCAGCGCCGACATCCAGTGCGACATGCTCGTGCTGGGCGCCGGCCCTGGCGGCTACTCGGCTGCTTTCCGTTCGGCCGACCTCGGCATGAACACGGTGCTGGTTGAGCGCTACGGCACGCTGGGCGGTGTCTGCCTGAACGTGGGCTGCATTCCGTCGAAGGCACTGCTGCACAACGCTGCCGTGATCGACGAGGCGAAGGCCCTGGCCGCGCACGGCATCCTGTTCGGCGAAGCCAAGATCGACCTGGATGGCCTGCGTCACTACAAGGAAACCGTGGTCGGCAAGCTGACCGGCGGCCTGGCCGGCATGGCCAAGGCTCGCAAGGTGCAGGTGGTGCGCGGTATCGGCACGTTCCTGGACCCGCACCATATGGAAGTGCAGGAAACCGAGGGTGACGGCAAGGCGATCAATGGCAAGAAGACGGTGATCCGTTTTGAGAAAGCCATCATCGCGGCCGGTAGCCAGGCTGTGAAGCTGCCGTTCATTCCGGAAGATCCGCGCATTTTCGATTCGACTGGCGCGCTGGAACTGCGCGACATCCCGAACAAGATGCTGGTCATCGGCGGCGGCATCATCGGCCTGGAAATGGCGACGGTGTACAGCACGCTGGGCGCGCGCATCGACGTCGTGGAAATGCTCGATGGCCTGATGCAGGGCGCCGACCGCGACCTGGTCAAGGTCTGGGACAAGATGAACAAGCATCGCTTCGACAACGTGATGCTGAAGACCAAGACGGTTGGCGTGGAAGCCAAGCCCGATGGCATCTACGTGAAGTTCGAAGGCGAGGGCGCTCCGGCCGAGCCGGTGCGTTACGACGCCGTGCTGGTGTCGGTGGGCCGCTCGCCGAACGGCAAGAAGGTTGGTGCCGAGAAGGCTGGCGTGGCCGTGACCGACCGTGGCTTCATCGAGGTCGACAAGCAGCTGCGCACGAACGTGCCGCATATCTTTGCAATCGGCGACGTCATCGGCCAGCCGATGCTGGCGCACAAGGCCGTGCATGAAGCCCACGTGGCCGCCGAGGCCGCGCACGGCGAGAAGGCATTCTTCGACGTGAAGCAGATTCCGTCGGTGGCCTACACCGATCCGGAAGTGGCCTGGGCCGGCCTGACCGAAGAGCAGTGCAAGGCGCAGGGCATCAAGTACGGCAAGGGCGTGTTCCCGTGGGCCGCGTCGGGTCGTGCCATCGCCAATGGCCGCGACGAAGGCTTCACCAAGCTGATCTTCGACGAGGAAACGCACCGCATCATCGGTGGCGGCATTGTCGGCACCCACGCGGGCGATCTGATCAGCGAAGTGTGCCTGGCCATCGAGATGGGCGCCGATGCCGTGGATATCGGCAAGACGATTCATCCTCACCCGACGCTGGGCGAATCGATCGGCATGGCCGCCGAGATCTACGAAGGCGTCTGCACGGACGTGCCGCCGCCGCGCAAGCGCTGATCTGGCCTGTCGCACAGCAAGGAAACCCGCCAGCCGGCGGGTTTCTTTTTTGGGTCGATTTAGCAATTAACTGCCAAGCATTCCAACCAAACTTCAAACGGGCGAAAAAAAGCCCGGCAACCTGCTGGCAGGGCCGGGCTCGAACGATACCTTTTGGAATCGGTACCGAGGAGACATCGGTACAGGGCGATCAAATCGCTTCCGTTGGCAAAACGCCCATATCCGCGGGGGCGGGCGCTTTGCCAACGGACCGGCCGGAGCCGGTACGCTGGAGAACTACGGAGCCTTAGGCGGCGGTAGTCGACTTCTTGGCGGCGGTGCGAGCCGTCGCGCTGGCTTGCTGAGCAGCCTTGGTAGCGGCGGTGGCAGCAGCCTGGAAGTTGCTTTCGGCCATTTCAACAGCCTGCTTCGTGGCCTTCTGGACCGACTCGTAGGCGTTGTTGGCAGCCGAGATTGCCGACTTCACGATGGCTACGGTCGATTCCGAACCGGCCGGGGCGTTCTTGGCGAAGTTGTCGACCAGGGCTTGCACGTTCTTCGTGCCTTCGGCCAGCTGGGCTTCAGCAACCTTGGTGAATTCGCTTTGGGTTTCCGAAGCGATTTCGTACAGGTGGCGCGTGTAGGCCAGGGTCTTTTCGGCAACCGGCTGCACCAGCGAAGCCTGGATGGCCAGCAGTTCCTGTGCATCCTTGGCGCCCAGGGCCTTCTTGGCGTTGTCGACGTTTTCGGCGAACGTAGCCTTGACCACTTGCAGGTTCAGCTCGACGAGCTTCTCGACGCCTTCGAAGGCCTTCGAGGTCAGACCGAACAGGGTCTCGAGGTTGGCTTTTTGTGCAGCTGCAACTTGTTCAGGGGTCAGGATCATTGCTGGTCTCCAGTGGTGAACTTCAAGGTCAAGCAGAGTGAAATTAAGCCGCCCAGATGTCAAAGCCATGACTTCTATGTCCGGCCAGCCCGAGCGTACCTTCGTGTTCATCGGCGCGATGCTGAACGCTCTTTCCGAGAGGCTCAGCGCTTTGATGCGCCGCAACAATTCCAATTCTAAGAATTCGGCGATGGGAGTCAAGCGGTTTTTGTGCGTCGCACAAAAAATAGTGGGAGAAAGGTGCCAGGAAAGGCAGTGAGGGCCACTATCCGGCCTCTGGTAAGGGTTTATCCCGATCTAGGGTGGGCGTAAAACGAGTGGTGCGGCGCGAGAAAAACGGGCGTTTCACCGCGCCCGCCACGCCGGCGCGTTCACAGTGCTACCATCGCTGACTGTCCGGTCGGCATATGATGTTCACGCATCACTTGCAGGCCCTGACCCCCGAGCGCCCCCCGCCTGATGCTAGCTTTCTACGCTGACCACTTCGTCCTGCCGCTGCCACCCGGCCATCGGTTTCCCATGCGCAAATACAGCATGCTGCGTGATGCCGTGGTGCGCGAGGTGCCGGAGCTGCAATTGCACGAAGCGCCGCGCGCCGGTGACGATGCGTTGGCGCTGGCCCATACCGCCAGCTATATCGCCGACGTTTCCACCGGGCAACTCGACGCGGCACGCCAGCGCGAGATCGGCTTTCCCTGGTCGCATGAGATGGTTGAGCGCTCGCGCAGGTCTGCGGGCGCCACGATCGCCGCATGCCGCACCGCGCTGATGCAGGGAATTGCCGTCAACCTGGCCGGCGGCACCCATCACGCTTATGCCGATAAGGGCGGTGGCTTCTGCGTGTTCAACGATGCCGCGATTGCCGCGCGCCAACTGCAGCGCGACGGCCATGTGCGACGCGTCGCGGTGATCGACCTCGATGTCCACCAGGGCAACGGCACGGCATCGATCCTGCGCGACGACCCCACCGTATTCACCCTGTCGCTGCACGGCGAGAAGAACTACCCATTCCGCAAGGAAGCCAGCGATCTGGATGTCGGACTCCCCGATGGCTGCGATGACGACGGCTATGCCGCCGCGCTGGCGAATGCGCTCGACACGTTGAAGGCGCGCTTCGCCCCCGACCTCCTGATCTATCTGGCCGGCGCCGATCCGCATGAGGATGACCGGCTGGGACGCTTGCGTCTGACGATGGCGGGACTAGCCCGGCGCGACACGATGGTGTTCGATTTTGCCTTGTCACAACGCCTGCCGATTGCCGTGGCGATGGCAGGCGGATATGGCAATCGGATCGAGAACACGGTGGCCGTGCACACGCAAACCGTCAGGCTTGCTGCCGGGTATCACGCGCGCTATCGCGTGCTGGATGGCAGCGCCGCATCCCACGCTACCGTGGCGGCTGCATGATGCACGTTTCGTGCATCGCAAAATCTTGGGAACCTTGTGGTCTGCCGTGCGCTCATACGGTCCTCCCGTGTGGCTGCGGCAGCGCTAATCCGTGTTCACCCGTTGCTGTCCAGGAACGCTTCCGATGAAATCCGAACCCGATCGCCGCGGTGCGTATGCGCACTTACAGCCCATCACCACACGTTGGATGGATAACGATGTCTATGGCCACGTAAACAACGTTGTCTACTACAGTTATTTTGACACCGTCGTAAACACGTATCTGATCCGGGAAGGCGTTCTCGACTTCGAGCAAGGCGCAACGATTGGCCTCGTCATCGAGACCCAGTGCAACTACTTCTCGTCGCTGAGCTTTCCCGATACGGTTGTGGCGGGATTGCGCGTGGCGAAGCTGGGGAATTCGAGCGTGCGCTATGAAGTGGGGTTGTTCCGCAACGACGACGATGTCGCGGCGGCACAGGGGCATTTCGTGCACGTGTACGTGGACCGCGAAACGCGCAGGCCGGTGGCATTGTCGCCGGCGTTGCGCCAGGCATTGCAGGCGCTGGTCGTGGGCCAGCCAGAATGAACAGGGCTTGAACAGAGCCTGAACAGAACCTAAGGAGACTACAGAGCATGTCGAACGCAGATGACGCTGCGATTGTCGATCGCGCCATCACGACACGCCGTTCGGTCCGCGCCTTCCTGGATACACCAGTGCCGCGCGAGACCATTGAGGAAATTCTTGCGGTTGCCAGCCGGGCGCCGTCGGGCACGAACACGCAGCCGTGGAAGGTCTACGTCCTGTCGGGCGACGCAAAGGTGCGTTTCTGCGCGGACGTGCTGGCTGCCTATGACGATCCTGAGCGCGATGCGAAGTATCGCGAGGAGTATCCCTACTATCCACGCGAATGGGTCGATCCGTATTTGTCGCGCCGCCGCAAGGTTGGCTGGGACCTTTACAGCCTGTTGGAGATCCGGCGCGAGGACAAGTCGCGCATGCATGAGCAGCACGCGCGAAATTTCCGTTTCTTCGATGCGCCTGTCGGCCTGATTTTCACGATCGACCGGATCATGGAGCAGGGCAGCTGGCTCGACTACGGCATGTTCCTGCAGAGCATCATGGTGGCGGCACGCGCGCGCGGCCTGGATACCTGCCCGCAGGCGGCGTTCACGCAGTTCCACGCGATCATCAAGGAGCAGTTGAGGCTGACCGAAGAGGAAATGGTGGTTTGCGGTATGTCGCTTGGCTATGCGGATCGGACCGCGACGGCCAATCAATTGACGACCGAGCGTGAACCGGTAAGCGGGTTCGTGCGTTTCCTCTCCTGATTTGCCCTGATCGATATAAGGATTCCGCCATGCAGACCGTTATCGACGATACCAGGCACGCCGTAGAGGGTAGCGTCGTGACGCATCGTCGACGATGTTGCCGGCGTGACTCCTGAGGCTCGACAGGTTGAAACTGTTGTATTTACGTCGGCACGAATATGACTTTCGTGGCTCTTTTTTCGCAATATGGAAATGTTTGCGATATGAACTTTAAAGAGCTGTTGTAAGTCATTAATCTTGCTAAGAATTTGTTAATTTCCTACACTAGCGCCATTCCAAATCCGCGCTGAACAGATCATGTTCCGGACCGATTCCTTCATGTCCCGACTCTTCGGCTTTCCCCAACTGACCGCCTTCGCCACGACGGCGCTGGTGTCGGTTGCCTTGATGGCCGCGCCGGCCACGTACGCAGCGACGAAGTCGACTGCGGCTAAAACGTCGGCGAAAAAGACCGAAAAAGTTTCTAAATCCACCAAAAAGGTAGCTTCCTCGAGCGCGACTGCGTCACCCCGCAAGGTGATCGTCGTCAAGAACGGCAAGCGAACCGTCGTTGCCAGCCACGCGGCGCCAGTACGCGCGGCGTTTACGCCGGCCAAGCCGTCGCTGGGCGAGGCGATGGGCCTGCGAGACACGGAGGACGCGCTGTCGCTGCGTTCGTCGGTGGCGCTGGTGATGGACCAGAACACCAACGAGGTGTTGTTCCAGAAAAATCCGACCGCGGTGTTGCCAATCGCATCGATCACCAAGCTGATGACCGCGCTGGTGGTGATGGACTCGCGCCTGCCGATGGATGAAATGCTGACGGTGAGCGAGGACGACCGCGACACCGAGAAGCACAGCAGCTCGCGCCTGCGCTTTGGCACGACGCTGACGCGCCACGAGATGCTGCTGCTGGCGCTGATGTCTTCGGAAAACCGCGCCGCTTCGGTGCTGGGCCGCAGCTATCCGGGCGGCCTGCCGGCATTTGTTGGCGCGATGAACAAGAAGGCGCGCGAGCTGGGCATGAATGACAGCCACTTCGTCGATTCGAGCGGCCTGTCGAGCAGCAACGTATCTAGCGCGATGGACCTGGCGCGCCTGGTCAATGCGGCTTATCGCAACCCGACCATCCGCGAGTTTTCGACGCAACCCGAACATGAAGTGAGCGTGTCGGGCCGCACGATGCATTACGTCAGCACCAACCGTCTGGTGCGCGGCGGCAGCTGGGACATCGGCCTACAGAAGACCGGCTATATCTCGGAAGCCGGTCAGTGCCTGGTGATGCAGACGCGCGTGAACGACCGGAACGTGGTGATGGTGTTCCTGGATTCGGTGGGCAAGCTGTCGCGCTTTGCCGATGCCACGCGCGTGCGCAACTGGCTGGAGCATCAACCGCCGTCGGCAGGGGGCCAGCCGCGCCCTTTTCCTTCAACGCCCAATCTTACGCAGGGTCCTAGAACCCCTGCGGCGGTCCTGGTATCGCAGCAGTCGCACGGCACCTGAGCTGTTGCCGTTGCGCATGGAAAACGCGCCGTGGGGCTGACGCCCCCGGCGCGTTCTTTTTTTACCAGGCGAAGAGACTGGCGCGAATCAGGCCGTAGGCTCGGCCACGTAGCCCATGCCGCGTGAAATCTGCAGCGCGGTGTCCTTCAGATTCTGCAGCCAGCTATCCTGCAGGCGGTCAGCCGGTGCCGACAACGACAGGCCCGCCACGAGCCGGCGCGAATCGTCGTAGATCCCCGCGGCAATGCAGCGCACGCCCAGTTCCAGTTCTTCGTTGTCGCGTGCATAGCCGTTCGATCGCACCCAGCTTAGCTCGCGCTCGAGCTTGGCAAGGTCGGTGATCGACGTGCGCGTATGGCCCGCCAGGCCAGTACGCGTGGCGTAGTTGCGCACACGCGGCGCTTCATCGGCGGCCAGGAACAACTTGCCGACCGACGTCAGGTGCAGCGGGGCGCGGCCGCCGATGGCACGCACCACCTGCATGCCGGAGCGTTCGCTGTAGGCGCGCTCGATATAGACGATCTCGTCGCCCTGGCGTACCGACAGGTTCACGGTCTGCCCGGTCACGCGGTGCAGTGCGCGCATCGGTGCCAGCGCGGCATCACGCACCGACAGGCGCGCCTTCACCAGATTGCCCAGTTCGAGCAGGCGCATGCCCAGGCGGTAGCTGCCCGGGTCGGAACGGTCGACAAAGCGGCATGCCACCATGTCGTTCAGGATGCGGTGCGCAGTGGAAGGGTGCAGGCCAGTGGCCAGCGACAGCTCCTTCAGGCTGACGGGGTCGGCGTGCTGGGCCAGCGCGTCGAGCAGCGTCATCATGCGCTCGATCACCTGGATCGAGGTCTTGCCAGGCGCCTTGTCTGCTTCTGCCATTTCTGCCATAGGGAAAATGTTGCCGTGCGGCATATTAAGCGGTTGCCTGATTCTATCTCGCATCGTGAAAATTTCAACTGGTGAAACGTGATTTCCGAGATTTCCTTCCACGGATAGTGGCTTTTGCCATGACATGCATGAGCCTCTTTTATCACCACGATGAATAGGATTGCGGCGCCCGATGCCCGCAGCATGGTAGTGGCGGGGCATAATTGCGAGGTTTCAGGGTCTGGAAAAGGGAAGTCATGCGAATCGGACTGTTCGCCACCTGTCTGGTGGACCTCATGCGTCCCGAAATCGGGTTCTCGGTGCTGAAGCTGCTGGAATCAGCGGGCTACGAGGTAATGGTTCCCGAGGCGCAAACGTGCTGCGGCCAGCCCTCGTACAACTCGGGCGAGCGCACCGTGTCGCGCGACCTGGCGGAGAAATTTCTGCGCGAGTTCGAGATGTTCGACTATGTGGTCGTGCCATCGGGATCTTGCGGCGGCATGATTCGCCATCACTACCACGACCTGTTGCGCGACGATCCCGAACTCAACGGACGCTACGAGCGCCTGCGCGAACGCGTATTCGAACTAACCGATTTCCTGGTCAACGTGGCGAAGCTGGACAAGCTCGACTCAAGTTTCGCTGGCCACATCACCTATCACGATTCATGCTCGGGTCTGCGTGAACTTGGGGTCAAGCAGCAACCGCGCGCCTTGCTGGGCAAGCTGCCCAACGTGCAGTTGACCGAAATGAAGGATTGCGAAGCCTGCTGCGGGTTCGGCGGTACCTTCTCGGTCAAGTACGGCAATATCTCGACGGCGATCGTTGACGAGAAGTGTGCCAACATCAAGGCGAGCGGCGCCGATGCCGTGGTGCTGGGCGATCTGGGCTGCATGCTCAATATCGAAGGCCGGCTGCGCCGCTCCGGCGATTCGCAGACGCGCGTGCTCCATATTGCGCAAGTGCTGGCCGGCGACGCATGATGCGCGCCGAACATAGAGTGCCTCACCGATAGCCCAACCGAGAGCCCCCACGATGCAAGTGCACAGCATGGAATTCAAGGCGCGCGCCGGGCAAAAGCTCGCTGACCAGCGCCTGCAGCAGAACCTCAAGAAGCTTTCCACGAAATTCGTCACGGCACGGGCCGATGCGATCCGCGATATCGACTTCGATGCCACGCGTGCCGCGCTGAAAGAGCGCCGTAATCGCGCGCTGGAAAACCTCGACGTCTGGCTGGCCACCTTCGAGGAAAATGCCACAAAGCGCGGCGCCACCGTGCTGTTTGCCGAAACCACGGCCGACGCGGCGAAGCTCGTAGCCGATATCGCGCAGAAGCACGGCGTGAAGAAGGTCATCAAGAGCAAGTCGATGGTGACCGAGGAGATGCGGCTGAACCAGGTGCTGGGCGAGATGGGCGTGCAGAGCATCGAGACCGATCTGGGCGAGTACATCCTGCAGATCAACGATGCCGAGCCGCCGTCGCACATCATTGCCCCGGTGATCCACAAGGACAAGGACGAAATTGCCGACCTGTTTGCCAAGGTCCACAACAAGCCGCGCCTGACTGACATCCCCGAGATGACGCGCGAAGCGCGCGAGGTGCTGCGCCCCGAATTTCTGTCGGCGGACATGGGTGTGACCGGTGGCAATTTCATCATCGCCGAAACCGGCTCGGTGGCCGTGGTCACAAACGAAGGCAACGAAGGCATGTGCACGATCATGCCGCGCGTGCACGTGGCCGTGACGGGCATCGAGAAAGTGCTGCCGACGCTGGAAGACCTGGCCACCGTGATGCGACTGCTGCCGCGCTCGGCTACCGGACAGGCGATCTCGAACTACTTTTCGATCCTGACCGGACCGCGCGCGCCAGGCGAGCAGGACGGCCCGGAGCACATGTATTTTGTGATCGTCGATGGCGGCCGCAGCGGCCTGATAGGCGGGGAATTTCAGGAAATGCTGCGCTGTATCCGCTGCGGCGCCTGCATGAATCACTGTCCCGTGTACCAGAAGATCGGCGGGCATGCCTATGGCTGGGTCTATCCCGGCCCGATGGGCAGCGTGCTGACACCGAGCTACGTCGGCCTGGCCAATGCGGTGGACCTGCCGCAGGCCGCCACGCTGTGCGGCGAATGCAATCGCGTATGCCCGGCATCGATTCCGTTGTCAGACCTGCTGCGAAAATTGCGCGAAAAGCAGATGGAACGCCATCTGCGTCCGTGGCAGGAGCGTCTGGCGTTGCAAGCCTGGGGCTACGTGGCACGCCGTCCCGATCTTTATGCGTTCCTTACACGGATGGGCGCGCGTATCCTTTCCCGCATGGGGGGACGCAGCAAGCTGATTGCGAACCTGCCGATGGCAGGCAAGGGATGGACTGACACGCGCGACATGCCGGCCCCGAGCGGTCGCACATTCCGCGAGCTTTACAAAGAAAGGAGGGCGCGGTCATGAGCGCCAATCAGGAAACACTGGCGGTGATGCGCCAGGCATTGGATGCACATCTGGCAGGCACGCTGCCGGTCGGCGAACTGATCGCACGCTGGCGTGCATCGGCAACGTCGCTGACGCTGCCGCCGGTATTCGGTCAGGCGATGGAGGAATTGCTTCGCCGCATGGAAATGTCGGCGGTCTTCGCGCAGGACAGCTGCTCGTTTTCGAGCACGGCGGTGACGGACCAGCTTACGAAATGGCTGGATAAAGCGGGAACGGTTTAAACGACTGAGAGAACCCCCTCTCCCGCGCTTGGCGAGAGAGGGGAGCACGCCGCAATCACACCGGCGTTGCTCAGCTCAGCAGCAGTGCATCGTCATCCAGCTGTTCGTGCCGCGTCTGCTCGAACATCTTGAGCAGGTCGGGCACATCGAGGCCCTTGCGCTGGTCGCCCGAGACATCGAGCACGACCTGGCCCTGGTGCAGCATCACCGTGCGCTGGCCATAGTCCAGCGCCTGGCGCATCGAGTGCGTGACCATCATCGTCGTCAGCTGGCTTTCCTCGACGATGCGCGCGGTCAGTTCCAGCACGAACGCAGCGGTCTTCGGATCCAGCGCCGCCGTGTGCTCGTCGAGCAGCAGAATGCGCGACGGCTGCAGAGACGCCATCAGCAGGCTCACCGCCTGGCGCTGGCCGCCGGAGAGCAGGCCGATGCGGTCTGTCAGGCGGTTTTCCAGTCCCAGGTTCAGTAGGCGCAGCTTGTCGCGGAACAGCTCGCGCGATCCCTTGTTCAGTGCCGGCCGGAAGCCGCGGCGCGAACCGCGCGCCATCGCCAGCGCCATATTCTCTTCGATCGTCAGCGCTTCGCAGGTGCCGGCCATCGGGTCCTGGAATACGCGGGCCACCAGATGGGCGCGATCCCAGGCGGGCTGGCGCGTCACGTCGATGTCATCGATCATGATGCGGCCGCTATCCACCATCGTGTCGCCGCTGACGGCGTTCAGGAAGGTCGACTTGCCGGCGCCGTTGGAACCGATCACTGCCACGAACTGGCCGGCTGGAATCTCCAGGTTCAGGCCGCGCAGCGCACGGTTCTCGATAGGGGTGCCCGGATTGAAGGTGAGCTTCAGGTTTTCAGCGCGCAACATCTCAGGCACCTCCGTTCTTGCGGGCGAACAGCTTCTTGCGCGTGGCGGGCAGCACCAGCGCCAGCGTCACCAGGGCGGCGGTCACGAGGTTCAGATCCTGTGCCTTGAGGCCGATGAATTCCGAGTTCAGCGCCAGCGCGATGAAGAAGCGGTACAGGATCGCACCGACCACCACTGCCAGCGTGACGTACACCAGACGGCGTGCCGGAATAATCGTTTCGCCGATGATCACCGCGGCAAGGCCAATGACGATCGTGCCGATACCCATCGAGATGTCGGAGCCGCCTTGCGTCTGGGCAAACAGCGCGCCCGCCAGGGCGACCAGGGCGTTCGACAGCGCCATCCCGGCCAGCGTGGCCCGGCCAGTGGGCACGCCCTGGGCGCGCGCCATGCGCGGGTTGGCGCCGGTTGCGCGCATCGCCAGTCCGAGTTGCGACGAGAAGAACCAGTCCAGCGCCAGCTTGGCGATGATCACCACGACGAACAGCACCAGCGGGCGCAGCACGTAGTCGGGCATCCATTCGGGCTGCAGGATCGTGAAGATCGTCGGCTCGGTGATCAGCGGCACGTTGGGGCGGCCCATGATGCGCAGGTTGACCGAGTACAGCGCGATCATCATCAGGATACTGGCCAGCAGATCCATGATCTTCAGTCGCACGTTGAGCCAGCCCGTGATCCAGCCGGCAATGGCGCCGGCGAAGATGGCCACGATCGTGGCCACGAACGGGTCCTGGCCGGCGGAGATCAGCGTCGCGGCGACCGCGCCGCCAAGCGGAAAGCTGCCATCGACGGTCAGGTCGGGGAAGTTGAGGATGCGGAACGAAATCAGCACCCCGAGTGCCACAAGGCTGAAGATCAGACCGATCTCCAGGGCACCCAGCAGGGAAAACAGGGACATGGGGGGAATCCTTTGCAGGCCGTCCGGCCGGCCCGGATAGGGCCATTGGGGGCGCTTCGGGCCGCGCACCTCAGGGTAGGGCGCGCGGCTTCCAGCGGTATTACTTGATGACGGTCTTGGCTTCCTTGACCAGATCCGGCGACAGCGTCACGCCTTGCTTCTCGGCGGCGCCCGTGTTCACGAACAGTTCAAGGTTGTCCGAAGTCTGCGACGCAATCGCGCCCGGCTTCTCGCCCTTCAGGATGCGCACCACGACCTTGCCGGTCTGATGGCCCAGGTCGCCGTAGTTGATGCCCAGCGCGGCGATGGCGCCACGCTTGACGCTGTCGGTATCGGCAGCCACCAGCGGGATCTTCGATTCGTTGGCCACCTTGACCAGCGACTCATAGGCCGACACCACGTTGTTGTCGGTGTTCGTGTAGATCACGTCGACCTTGCCGATCAGGCTCTTGGCAGCCGGGCCGATGTCCACGGTACGCGGGGCGGCCGCTTCCTTCAGCGACATGCCTTGCTTGGCCAGCAGGTCCTTCAGTTCCTTGACCACCACGACCGAGTTGGCTTCACCCGGGTTGTAGACCATGCCGACGGTCTTGGCCTTCGGCACCACGCGCTTGATCAGCGACACCTGCTTGTCCAGCGGCAGCTTGTCCGACACGCCGGTCACGTTGGTGCCCGATGCGCCCCAGCTCTTCACGAGCTGCGCGGCCACCGGGTCGGTCACGCCCGAGTACACCACGGGCACGGACTTGGTGGCGGCCACAACGGCCTGGGCCGACGGCGTGGCGATGGCCACGATCGCGCTCGGCTGGTCGCCCACGAACTTGCGGGCGATCTGGGCGGCGGTGCCCGGGTTGCCCTGGGCGCTCTGGTATTCCCACTTCAGGTTCTTGTCGGCATCGTAGCCGGCAGTCTTCAGTTCGTCGCGCACGCCATCGCGGATGGCGTCGAGCGCCGGGTGGTCCACGATCGACAGGACCTTCACGGTGGCCGTCTGGGCCTGCACGGCGCCGCCGTAGAGCAGAGCCAGCGCAACGGCGCTGCCGAGGATGGACTGGGTGGTGGATGCCTTGAGACGCAGCATGTAGTTGTTCTCCCCCGAAGGATCGGTGCTTTTCAGTCAGTCAGCCGCAATGGATACGACAGCCGTCCTGGCGGGCGCCGGCAGTCACCTGTACTGCTGGGCGGCCCGACGGTCCGGTTGCGGACGCGGCGCGCCCGGCGGCAGCTTTCGGGCGCGCGCGTGGTCGCATCGGATACGACGGCGCGAAGCCTGCGAGCATACCATTTCCCGCCTCCGCTGGGAGCGCTTTTGGTGCTGCATGGCGGCATATCCTGCTGAAAAACACCTTCCTAAGGAGGGTGTGCCGCAAATTATTGCGCCGGATTGTGAATTTCGGCGTGAATGCGCTCAATGGCCGACACCACTTCATCGGACAGTTTCACGTCCCACGCATCGATGTTTTCCTTGAGCTGGTCAAGGTCGGTGGCGCCGATGATGGTGCTATGGGCGAACCAGCGCGAATAGCACCAGGCCAGTGCGAGCGTGGCGCCGGTCATGCCGTGGGCGCGCGCCAGTTCCACATAGCGCGCGGCGGCGGCCATCGTCTCGGGCCGCATGTATCGCGGGCTCCAGTCTGGCGAAAAGCGGGTCAGGCGGCCCTTTGCCGTCGGGTCGAAGACTGGCCGGTGCGCGTCGCCGGTCAGATACTTGCCGGTGAGCTGGCCAAAGCCGAGTGGGCTGTACACAAGCAAGCTGACGTCGGACCGGAAGCAGGTTTCGTCCAGGCCCTGTTCGAAACTGCGGTTGAGGAGGCTGTACGGATTCTGGATCGTCGGAATGCGCGGCAGGCCCAGGCGCTCGGCCACGTTGACGAATTCGGAAACGCCCCAGGGGGTTTCATTCGAAACGCCGACGTAACGGATCTTGCCTGCGCGGACTAGCTCAGCGAAGGTCTCGAGCTGAGCTTCGATCGACGCGCACTGGCGCTCATTGTCGGGGTTGAAGCGTTTCTGGCCGAAGATCGGCGCATTACGAGCCGGCCAGTGGATCTGGTAGAGATCGATGTAGTCGGTCTGCAGCCGCCGCAGCGATTCGTCGATGGCGGTGCGGATACTGTCCGGTGTGAGGTCGCCACCGTTGCGTATCCAGGGATTGCGCGACGGGCCGGCGATCTTGCTGGCCAGTATCACGCGGTCACGCGGCTGCTTTCTGAGCCACGTGCCGATGATGCGCTCGGTGTTGCCGTAGGTTTCGGCCCGCGGCTTGACCGGGTACATCTCGGCGGTATCGACGAAGTTGATGCCGCGCGAGAATGCGTAGTCGAGTTGGCTGTGACCTTCGGCTTCGGTGTTCTGGTCGCCGAAGGTCATCGTGCCCAGGCAGATGCGGGAGACTTCGAGTTCGCTGCGGCCGAGTCGGATTTTTTCCATGCTGGTGTCCGTGAAGGGCGGGGTGGTCGGCCGACAGCATGCCTCAAATCCGCTACCTGCGCAGGGCAGCGGCGCAGTCTCGCACGAGGGTCGGGCCGCGATAGATCAGGCCGCTATAGACCTGTACCAACTGCGCGCCGGCGTCGATCTTGGCGCGCGCGCCGGCGCCGTCGAAAATACCGCCCACGCCGATGATCGGCAGTTCGTTGCCCACCACCTTGCGCAGTTCACGCACCACGCGCGTCGATGCCTCGAATACCGGCCGGCCGGACAGGCCGCCAGCTTCTTCGGCATGTGGCAGGCCCTTGACCGCATCGCGCGAAATGGTGGTGTTCGTGGCGATCACGCCATCGATGCCGTGCCGTACCAGGGCATCGCCGATATTGCGGATCTGGTCGTCGTCGAGGTCCGGCGCGATCTTCAGCGCCACCGGCACGTAGCGCTTGTGCTGGTCGGCCAGGCGCTGCTGGGCGGCCTTGAGCGTGGAAAGCAGGCTGTCCAGTTCGCTGGCGCCCTGCAGCTGGCGCAGGTTCTTGGTGTTGGGCGACGAAATATTCACCGTCACGTAGCTGGCGTGCGGATAGACGCGCTCCAGGCAGTACAGGTAGTCGTCGGCCGCGCGCTCGATCGGCGTGTCGGCGTTCTTGCCGATATTCAGGCCCAGCACGCCGCCGTCGGCCTTCCAGCGCGACGCCTGCACGTTACGGATGAATGCGTCGACACCGCCATTGTTGAAGCCCATGCGGTTGATCAGCGCATCGGCCTGGGGCAGCCGGAACATGCGCGGCCGCGGATTGCCTGACTGCGCGCGCGGCGTGACCGTGCCAACTTCGATAAAGCCGAAACCAAATGCCGCCAGACCGTCGATATACGCGCCATCCTTGTCCAGGCCAGCCGCCAGGCCCACGGGGTTGGGAAAGCGGATGCCCATTACGGTACGCGGGTCGTCGGCGATGCTGTTGCCGATACAGCCGGCCAGGCCCATGCGCTGGGCGCGCATCAGATTGTTCAGCGTGAAATGGTGAGCATCCTCCGCATCCATCGAAAACAGGGCGGGGCGAAACAGGGGATAGAGCGCGTTGAGCACGGTGAGGGGCGGCCGGAGCCGGCGATGAGTCGGAACCAGGGCGGCATTGTAGCCGTTTGGTTTCGATTCGCCTCAAATTGGCACGCCTTGTGCCCGCTTGCGCGGCGTTGCGGCTATTCCTGCGCGGGGCCGGGATCGGGCCGGGCCGGGGGCTCGGGCACGGCGGGCGGGCCCTCGAACGCATGCCACTGGTTGCCGGTCAGCACCTGCAGCGGCTGGAAGCGCGCCTTATAGGCCATCTTGCGGCTGTCGGCAATCCAGTAGCCCAGGTACAGGTGTGGCAGACCCAGTTCGCGGGTCTGGGCGATCTGCCAGAGGATGTTGTAGGTGCCATAGCTGGCGCCGACGATCAGTGGGTCGTAGAACGTGTAGACCGAGGACAAGCCGTCGTCCAGCACGTCGATCATGCTGACCATGCGCAGCTTGCCCGCCTCGGGAGAACCCGGCGGCTCGCGGAATTCCACCAGCCGGGAATTGACGCGGCTTTGCAAAAGGAACTGCTCGTACTGGTCGCGGCTGTCCTGGTCCATGCCTCCGCCCGCGTGGCGCATCGACTGGTACAGCAGATACAGCGCGTAGTGTTCCTCGACGTAGGTCAGCGGTGCCACCAGTGCCTGCAGGCCCTCGTGCTGCCGCCACGCGCGGCGCTGGCTGCGGTCGGGCTGGAACTCGTTCACCAGCACGCGGCATGGCGTGCAGGCACGGCATTCGTCGCAGTAGGGGCGATAGGTGAAGATGCCGCTGCGGCGAAAACCGGCGCGCACCAGCCGTGAATAGACATCGGCATTGATCAGGTGCGCGGGCGTGGCCACCTGCGAGCGTGCCATGCGGCCTTCAAGGTAGCTGCAGGCGTACGGCGCCGTCGCATAAAACTGCAGCGCGGATAGCGGAAGTTCCTTCAGCTTGCTCATGACGTCGTATCAGGGGGCGGCGCGTCGGACGCCAGCATTGCGGGCCTGAGTTGCAGTCTATCAGAGGCCATTGGGGCACGTCTGCAAGCGGTATGTCAGGCGAGCTGGCACTTTCAGATTCGTCGCATTGCTGCAATGGCGGGTAGCTTCCTACCATGTGGGCAATCTGACACCTCAGGAGGAAAAAGATGGCATCGATGACGTTTCCACGTTCCGCCCGTGACGGCCACGGCCCGGACGCCGGTACACCGGAGTCTCGCGCGAGCCGGTGGAATCGCTACGGGGGTATGGCTGCCGTGGCTGCCGCCGGGGTGGCTATTCTCGCCGGCATGTTCGGCATCCTGGATCACCAGCGCAAAGTCTACGGAGACGTGGTGAAGGGCGAGGTGGCGCCCCTGGTGGCTGCAATGGTGGAAATGGACAAGCGCCTGAACATCCGGATTGATGAAATGGACACGCGCCTGAACATCCGGATCGATGAAATGGAAAAGCGCCTGGTCGGCAAGATCGACGACACGAACCGGCGTCTCGATGAAACGAACCAGCGCATTGCCGGGCTGGCGAAGGATGTCAGTGACATCAATGTCCGCGTGGGCCGGCTGGAAGGGCCGGGTGGCAGGCGATGATCAGCCGGGGCCGCCGTTGCCGTTTGCGCTGGCCCAGCGGCTCAGTTCACGCTTGTCGAAGTGCCACGGATCAATCGCGGGGGCCGCCGAAGCCGCACGGACATGCGCGATGAACGCGGCACGTGCAATCGGTTCCGCACCCAGTGATGCCAGATGATCGGTTTCCTGCTGGCAGTCGATCATGATCACGCCTTGCTGCTCCAGGAATCCACACAGGGCCGCGAGCGCGATCTTCGACGCATCGGTGCGATTGGCGAACATCGACTCTCCGTAGAACATGCGACCGAGCGCCACGCCGTACAGTCCGCCGACCCGCTCGCCGCAGTACCAGGTCTCGACGGAATGAGCCAGCCCAAGTCGGTGCAGGGCGCTATATGCGGCGATGATCTCGTCGGTGATCCACGTGCCGAGCTGGCCATCGCGGGGCGTCATCGCACAGGCGCGCATGACGGCCACGAAGTCGTCGTCGACGCGGATTTCCCAATCCGGATCTCGCAGCACGCGCCGCAGGGTCTTGCGGAACGATAGCGATACCTTGAGCGCCGACGGTGTCAGGACCATGCGAGGATCGGTGCTCCACCACAGCACCGGCTGGCCCTCGGAATACCACGGGAAGATGCCCTGGCGATATGCCAGCAACAAGCGCTGCGGCGTGAGGTCGCGGCTGGCCGCGAGCAGGCCCGGCGCGTCGCTGGCCGGGCCGAGCGCACGCTCGACCGGCGGAAACGGATCCTGCGGGTCGAGCCAGGTAATCATGCCGGATGTGTAAGCGGCGCGACTTGCGTCGCGGTCACGGTGTGACGGTGGCGCGGCTGGTCAGCGGCCGCATCGGCTTGTCGATGTCGAGGGTATGCAGGCGGAAGTCGCCTGCCGAGATCTTGCCCGCGGCTCGGTCCGCAAAGAAGCAACGCAACGTATGGATCACGGTCGGGAAGGCCAGATCGTCCCACGGCACGTCGGCTTCGTCGACGAGTTTGACTTCCAGGCTTTCCTCGCCCGGTGCGATGTCGAGGTCCTGGAGCTGCGCCAGATAAAACAGATGTACCTGGTGCACATGCGGCACGTTAAGCATCGAGAACAACTCGCCCACTTCCACGCGAGCACCGGCTTCTTCCAGGGTTTCGCGCGCCGCAGCCTGGGCCGTGGTCTCGCCGATTTCCATAAAGCCGGCCGGCAGCGTCCAGAAGCCATAGCGCGGTTCGATGGCGCGCTTGCAGATCAGGATCTTGTTTTCCCAGACCGGAATTGTGCCTACGACGTTGCGCGGATTGACGTAGTGGATGGTGCCGCAGTTGTCGCACATGCTGCGCGGGCGGTTGTCGCCTTCTGGCACGCGCAACACAACCGCATGACCACAGTTCGAGCAGAATTTCATGGGAGGCGTCCGGGAAGAATGGGGGCAAGTGTATCACCGCGCCGGAGCCTCGCTTGGGTGCCTGCGTGATGTGGCGCGCCATGTGCGGTGATGGTGCCACCTATGCGCGCATGCCTGCGGCGGGCACAAGAAGAAGAGGGCGGAAAACAAAAAACCCGCCGGTTGGCGGGTTTGCTGTTTGACGGTACCGATTGAGCAAAGATCGGTTGGTTGCGGGGGCAGGATTTGAACCTGCGACCTTCGGGTTATGAGCCCGACGAGCTGCCAGACTGCTCCACCCCGCGTCCGTCGAAGCTGTGATTATAGGGGAGCTGTTGGCGCATTGCAACAGAAACTTAAAACTTCTGCGAGAGCGCCGCGCCTGAACTATTTGAGCGGTTTTGGCGCGGGGCGTTCAGGTCGATGCGGGACTTTCGCTTGTGCGTTGCGGCACCGCTTGCCATGCGGCGCTTTCGAACTCGAAACTCTCGCGCTGGCGCAGGTCATCGCGCTGCCAGATCACGCGGTCATGCCGCACGGTCAGCATCCAGGTGGTGGCCGTCAGTGGCTGCGGCGGATCAACCGCGCGCGGCGTCAGCACCGCCACGCACGCGCCAGCCAAAGGATCACGTACCGACGTGTAGCGAATCAGGCCGATACCGGCTTCGCGTGCGATTCGCCCAAACGCCTGGCAGGCGCCATAGTCGGCAGGGTCGGTCCATTGCTGGGCATCCTCAATGAATGGTGCCGCGTCCAGCGCCACGCCGTCGGCTTTTACGCCTACCTGGAAGAGCGTTTGCGCGCGCGCCTCGATGCGGGGCAGGGCCGGACATTCCATCAGGAATCGCCAGCGCCAGTATCCCAGCTCGGCACAGGCCGTGCGGATCGTTTCCGCGCCGTAGAGGACGCCAGGGTCCTGGTCACTGCGAAAGCGCGATCCCCACTCGGTGGGTGGATAGCGGAATGGCGTGAAGATCAGGTAGTGCAGGTGGCGTGCGTCAGGGGGTACGGTTGGCTTGCCGGCATCGATCACGGCTTCGAGAACGGCGTGTTCTCCAAGCGTGTCAACGAGTGCCATAGTGGACACGACATGCTGGGCCTCGACAGCCCGCCAGAGTGTGAGCGCGAACGGCTTGCGCTCAGATGCGGCTGCGGGTGGCGTCCAGGTAGTGAACGACACGGACGAGGCCCTCGGTGGTACGGATCAGTTCCAGCGGCTTGCCGCCCAACGCAATATTGTCATGTGTGAGCCACAGCCGCGCCTGTTCGTCGTGCCCCAGGAGCGCGTCGAGTGAACGAAACAGCCGGACGAACAGGATGGCGAATTCCCATTCCTTGCGATGCGTATCGAGCACGTAGCCGCCCGATGCCATTCGGGATACCGAAGCAGTGCTGATGCCCAGCACGCTGGCAACGATGGCCTGACTGATGCCCAGAAACCCGGCCGCACGCATGACGGCCTTGGTTAGCGTCACGCCGGGGTCGGGGCTGGCGCCCGGCGCTGTCTCCGGAATCTGCCTCGATTGCATCGCCTATGCTCCTGTTTCTTGAGAAACATTATAGGCGGCAGGTTTCAGTTGGGAAGTTGGAAATCGCGGCCGGCGCGGCTCCCGATCAGTATGTTTCGATATGCAGCCGGCCCTCCGCGCGGAGCCGCGCTTCGACGTCGGCCCAGGACAAGCCAGCCTTGGCGCACACCTCGGAAAATGCATCGAGCACGCCTTCCTCCATGCCTTTGAGTCCGCAGATGTAGACATAGCCATGCGGATCGCCAAGCAGCGCGGCCACGTTTGCCGACGCCTCGCGTATCGCGTCCTGCACATAGCGGCGCGGCACCTCGGCATCGCGCGAGAACGCGAAATGGATGTCGAGGAAGTCCTTTGGCAGTTTCAGCAGCGGGCCGAAGTAGGGTAGCTCGCGGCGGTTGCGCGCCCCGAAGAACAGCAGGCGCCTTCCGCCGAAATGTTCCATGTTGCGCCGCATGCGCTCAGTCATCGCGCGCATCGGCGCGGAACCCGTGCCGGTGCAGATCATCATCACGCTGGCTTCGCGGTGGTTCGGCATCAGGAACGTATTGCCGAACGGTCCCACCACCTGCACCGCGTCGCCCTTGTTCAGATCGCACAGGAAGTTCGACGCCACACCGCGCACCGGATTGCCGTCGTGGTCGGACTCCACGCGCTTCACGGTCAGCGCGAGGTTGTTATAGCCGGGCCGCTCGCCATCGCGCGGGCTGGCCACCGAATACATGCGGATGTAATGCGGCTTGCCCGAGGCATCGGTGCCGGGCGGCAGGATGCCTATGGCCTGCCCCTCCAGGATCGGGAAGAACTGATTGCCGAAATCGAGCACGATGTGGTGAATATCGCTCGACGCATCGGCCTCGGTCAGCCGGTAGTTGCCGGCCACGGTGGCGGTCAGCGGCTCGCGGATGCCGTGCAGGTTCACATACGGATGCGCCGCCGACCACGGCGCCTTGGGCGAGGTGTGGCGGCTGGTTTCCACTGCCTGTACCGTCACCGGCTTGCTCGACGCCACCGCATCATCGATCACCTGATCGGCAGCGGCCGCGGCGTCGATAGCGGCGTCGATGACCGCGTCGGTCAGCGGCACCTCGGCTGGCAATTCATCCCAGCCGAACTGCGCGTCGATGGTGTAAGCCTGCCCCTTGAACATCGTGCGCCAGTTATCGATGGCGCCCGTGGGGCAGGGCGACAGGCACGCGCCGCAGCCATTGCAGACGTCGGCCTTGACCACGTAGTTGCGGTCGTCATGCGTGATGGCATCGATCGGGCAGGTGTCTTCGCAGGTATTGCAGCGAATGCAGATTTCCGGATCGATCAGATGTTGCTTGATGATGTCGGCGGCGCCCATGATCGTCGGTCCTTCCAGAAAGTCAGTTGAAGCGGACGTACTCGAAGTCAACCGGCTGGCGGTTGATGCCGATCGCCGGCGGTGCAATCCAGTTTGCGAACTTGCCCGGCTCCGCCACGCGGCCCATCAGCGATGCCACGTATTTCCGGTCTTCGTCGGTGGCCAGCCATTTATCCTTGTTGGCATTCCACTCGGCTTCGCTGATGACCTGGCCCTCCGGCGACACGCGCAGGTTGGCGAGCGAGCCGATCCTGCGGTTGAATGCCTTGTGCGGCACGGTCAGCCGGAACGAAATGCCGGCCTTTTCGATGACCTTGTTCCAGCGCGCCACGCCGCCCATCGAGTCCTTGATGTAGTCGTCGCGCAGCACCTCGTTCAGGGCGTTGAGCATCGGTACCTCGCGTTCGCCGAGCCGGCCGTCCTGGACTTCGAGTATGCGATACACATCGCTCTTGAGCACGTGATCGTCGGCGCGCTTGCCTTCCTCGAAGCGGCCCTTGAGGCCGGCACTGTAGAACGTGGCCGCGTTCGACGACTGGTCTGCGCCAAACAGGTCGATTGTCACGCTGTAGTGAAAGTTCAGGTATCGCTGGATGGTTTCCAGATCGATCACGCCCGCGGCGCGCACGTCGGCCGGGTCATGGATATCGCGCTCGCGCATGACTTCGCAGGTGCGCTGGATGACACGCGACACGCCGGATTCCCCCACGAACATATGGTGCGCTTCCTCGGTCAGCATGAAGCGAGTGGTGCGGGCCAGTGGATCGAAGCTCGATTCGGCCAGCGCGCAGAGCTGGAACTTGCCGTCGCGGTCCGTGAAGTACGTGAACATGAAGAACGACAGCCAGTCTGGCGTGCGCTCGTTGAAGGCGCCCAGGATGCGGGGGTTGTCTTCGTCGCCCGAGCGGCGGCCCAGCAGCGCTTCGGCTTCTTCGCGCCCGTCGCGCCCAAAGTAGCGATGCAGCAGGTACACCATCGCCCACAGGTGACGGCCTTCCTCCACGTTCACCTGGAACAGGTTGCGCAGGTCGTAGAGCGACGGGGCTGTGAGTCCCAGATGGCGTTGCTGTTCCACCGAAGCGGGCTCGGTATCGCCCTGCGTCACGATGATGCGGCGAAGATTGGCACGATGCTCGCCCGGCACTTCCTGCCAGGCGGCCTCGCCCTTGTGCTCCCCGAAATGAATCCTGCGCTCGGCATCGGCCGGTTGCAGGAAGATGCCCCAGCGGTAATCGGGCATCTTCACGTGCTCGAAGTGCGCCCAGCCCGACGGGTCCACCGATACCGCCGTGCGCAGGTAGACATCGAAATTGTGCGAGCCATCCGGCCCCATGTCGCGCCACCAGTCCAGAAACGCCGGTTGCCAGTGCTCCAGTGCGCGCTGGAGGGCACGGTCTTCGGACAGGTTCACGTTGTTGGGAATCTTCTGGCTGTAGTCGATGCTCATTGCGGGTCTCCTTTTATCGTTGCCAGGGATGTCGGGCGGCGGTTCAGACCCGGTCCCAGTCGAAGCGTGCCTTGTTGCCGGTGCCGAAGACCTTGAGCGCGCCATGCTCGCCCACGGCGTTGGGACGGTTGAAGATCCAGTTTTGCCAGGCTGTCAGGCGGCCAAAGATGCGGGTTTCCATCGTTTCACGGCCACCGAAACGCAGGTTGGCTTCCAGTCCGGTCAGCGCGTCGGGCGACAGGCTGGCGCGTTCTTCAAGTGCGATGCGGATCTCGTCGTCCCAGTCGATGTCATCCGGTGCGGCGGTGATCAGGCCCAGCGCTTCGGCCTCGGTGCCGTCCATCGGCTTGCCGGCCTGCTCGCGCACCGCGGCGATGGCATCGGATTCTTCGTAGAACCGCGCGGCCAGCCGCGTGAGACCGTTCGGCATCGGATAACGCCCAAAGTTGGCGGCATCGGCATGGATGCGCGGCGCGTCGTCCGGCGTATCGGGCAGTTGGAGCATGTAGCTGCGATCGGCTGCGAGCGCCAGTTCCAGCAGGGTGCCGGCAAAGCACGAACCCGGTTCCACCAGGGCGAACAGGCTGCGCGACGATACGTCGAGCCGGGCCAGCGTGCGGCGCAGCATGCCGATGGTCTCGCGCACGAACCAGTGGCTGGCGTGGGTATCCATCAGTGCATCGGCAGCCAGCACCTGTGCGGACTCGCCCTGGGTCTTCAGGACCCACATGCCGATGTCGAGGTGGTTGGCGCGCAGGGTCAGGATGGCGTCGTCAAGTTCGCGCGCCATCTTCAGCGGCCACCATTGCGCGCCGGCGGCGACGATGCCGGCCAGATCCGTCGGCTGGTCGCCGGTGGGCGCGGCGACGGTGATCGTGGCGCGGCGCGCATCTTGATCGATGTCGACGCGCACGGTGTCATAGGCATAGCCCGTATCACTGGTCCGGCGTGCCAGCGGCGTCAGCGTGACACCGGCCTCGCTGGCCGGGCGATCGCTCTGCGCTGCCAGCGCCTGGGCGCGTTCGCGCACGTGCTCGGCAAATCGGGCGGGTTTGACCACGTCGTCCACCAGCCGCCAATCCTTGGCGCGCTGGCCGCGCACGCCTTCGGTAGTCAGGCAGAAGATGTCGGCATGGTCGCGGCGAACGCGCCGCTTGTCGGTCACGCGCGTCAGGCCGCCGGTGCCCGGCAGCACACCCAGCAGCGGTACTTCGGGCAGGCTGACGGCCGACGAACGGTCGTCGATCAGTACGATTTCATCGCACGCCAGCGCCAGCTCGTAGCCGCCGCCGGCGGTGGTGCCATTGCATGCCGCGATGAACTTGATGCCGGAATGGCGGCTTGCGTCTTCAATGCCGTTGCGGGTTTCGTTTGTGAACTTGCAGAAGTTCACTTTCCACGCGTGGCTGGACTTGCCCAGCATGAAGATATTGGCGCCCGAGCAGAAGATGCGGTCCTTCGTGCTCGTGAGCACCACGGTGCGAACTTCCGGGTGTTCAAAACGGATCCGCTGCAGCGCGTCGTGCAGCTCGATGTCGACGCCGAGGTCGTAGGAATTGAGCTTCAGCGTATAGCCGGGGCGCAGACCGCCTTCCTCATCGACGTTCATTGCCAGCGTGGCGATCGGGCCATCGAACGTGAGCTGCCAGTGGCGGTATTGGTCGGGGTGGCGCTCGAACGTCACCGGGGCGGCAGGGGCGAGCGTGGCGGTATCCGTCGACATTGGGGGCGTCTCCTTGATGCACTATAGTGCCATTTCATTTGCGATGAAATATAGTGCATTGGAGCGCGCGATGCAAGGCCCTGCGCGGGATCATGCGCAAAGCCGTTCAAGCGATGTGAAGCCGCCGGTTAGTGAGGGGTCCGCAGCAGTTGCGTCTGGAGTGCCTGCAACGACGAGGCGGCGTCCTGGCCGCTGGTGTCGATCGATACGTCGGCCCGTGAATAGAGTGGGGTGCGGGCCTGCAGAATTCGGCGGAGGTCGGTCATGGCCTCGCGGTTGCCTTCCATCGGGCGCATGTCGCCCTGCGCCACCACGCGAGCCATGTGTTCCTCGGGCGAGGTCCGGACCCAGACCGTGAGGCAGCGCGACAGCAGCAGATTGAACGTGGCGGGTTCCGACACCAGGCTGCCGGGGGTGGCTAGCACCATTGTGTCGTGATCGCGCAGCACGCGTTCGAGCGCGCGCATTTCGTAGCGGCGATAGGCGGCCTGGCCATACAGCGAGTGGATTTCCGACAGGCTTGCGCCGGCTTCCTGTTCGATGGCGGCATTGAGTTCGACAAAGGGCATGCCTTCCGCTGCGGCGAGCGCCCGTCCCAATGTGGACTTTCCCGCGCCACGCAGGCCGATTAGCGCAATCCGACGGTGGCGCGCATCGCGCGATTCCGCTGGCGACAGCGCGTGTTGCGCGGCTTCGCGTACGCGCGCCAGATCGCTGGCCGGCAATTGCGCCAGCCATTGCACGAGTTGCGAGAACTCGGTGGCGCCCGGGCCGCCCAGGCCGGCGGCCTGCCCATCCACTTCGGCCAACACCACCGGTAGCGGCACATCCAGCGCGGCGGCCACCTGGCGCAACAACAGCACCGAAGCGTTGCCCGTGCCGGTCTCAAGGTTGGCGAGGTAACGCTCCGAGACATCCGCCCCGCGCGCCAGATCCTTGCGCGACATGCCGCGTGCCGCGCGGAGCGATCGGATACGTTCCCCAAGGTGCGTCAGGTAGGGGTCGCGCTCGCCTGCCGTGCGAGGCTCCGCCCGCTGGTCGGCGCGGCTGTCTGGGGTCAGGAGCGTGTCAGGGTCGCGGCGCATGCTGGTATCGGAAAGAAGGGGGAGGCGTCAGGTCGGGCGCATTATACGTGCAGCAAAATGCGTGGCGGCGCTTGCCAGCCACTGTTATATAGTGCATACCCTTGCTTGCATAATAGTCGATATGAAATAAAATGCATCGACATCCCGGCGGCGCGGTGCATGGCTGTCGGTACAAGAAGACAAACTGCTGGAAGCCATATCGGGCGCGCGGTTGTGCTGACGACGCTCCGGATGGCCAGAGGAGTGGAGACATGACGCCCCCGATCACGCGCACCGCGGCTGCCAGCATGGCAGGGCAAGCGGTGTCCCCGGCTGTATCCATCGCACCTCCAGTGCCGGCCACCGAGGCCGGGTTCATGGTGGCGGCATTGCCCGCGCGCTACAACGCTGCCGACGACCTGCTCACGCGCAATCTGCAGGCCGGGCGCGGTGCCAAGACCGCTTATATCGACGACACCGCGACGCTGACGTTTGCCGCGCTCGACGAACGCTGCCGCCGCTTTGCCGGCGCACTGCACCAGGCCGGATTCCGCCGCGAGGAGCGCCTGCTGCTGTGCGCGCTTGATACGATCGATTTCCCCACCGTATTTCTGGGTTGCCTGCTGGCCGGCGTGGTGCCGGTGGTCGTCAATACACTGCTGACCGTCGACGATTACGCGTACATGCTGGAGCACAGCGGCGCACGGGCCGTCGTCGTATCGGCGCCGCTGTGTGCGGCCATGCAGGCAGCCATCGACAAGTCCGGTCACACGGTCGACGTGATCGTCGCCGCGCCATTCGAGAGCGTCGACGGCAAGACCGTGGCGAGCATGGTTGACGCCGCCGCGCCAACTTCCAGGGTCGCGCCGACTGGCCCTGACGACATGGCGTTCTGGCTCTATTCCTCCGGTTCCACGGGCCGTCCCAAGGGCACGGTGCATACGCACGGCAATCTGTTTCATACGGCCGATCTCTATGCGCGCCGCGTGCTGGGCATGCGTGAGGACGATGTGGTGTTTTCCGCGGCCAAGTTGTTCTTTGCCTATGGCCTTGGCAATGCCTTGACGTTTCCGCTGTCGGTCGGCGCCACAACGGTGCTGATGGCGGAGCGGCCCACGCCGCAGGCGGTGTTCAAGCGACTGACCTCGCATCGCCCAACAGTGTTCTGCGGCGTGCCCACGCTGTTCGCGGGCATGCTGGCCGCCGCCGATCTGCCGCCGCGTTCCGGCGTGGCGATGCGCGTCTGCACATCGGCGGGCGAAGCGTTGCCACGCGATATCGGGGATCGCTTCCTGGCGCATTTTGGCTGCGACATCCTCGACGGCATCGGTTCCACCGAAATGCTGCATATTTTCCTGTCGAACCGGCCGGGCGAGGTGCGCTACGGCACCACGGGCAAGCCGGTGCCGGGCTACGAAGTGAAGTTGCTCGACGAGCGCGGCGAGCCGTGCGCCGTGGGCGAGATTGGCGACCTCTATATCAAGGGTCCGTCGGCCGCGCTGATGTACTGGTGCAACCGCGAGAAGAGCCGCGATACGTTCGTGGGCGCCTGGACGCGCAGCGGCGACAAGTACGTCTGCGACGCCGATGGCTATTACACCTACGCTGGCCGCAGCGACGACATGCTCAAGGTGGGCGGTATCTACGTGTCACCGTTCGAGGTGGAGGCCGCGCTGGCCCAGCATCCGGCCGTGCTGGAAGCGGCGGTGATTGGCGTGGCCGATGCCGACGATCTGATCAAGCCGAAGGCGTTCGTCGTGTTGCGGCCGGGGCAGCAATGGCACGATGGCATGGCCGCCGATCTGCAGGCGTTCGTCAAGACGAAGCTGGCACCGTACAAGTATCCGCGCCAGATCGAATGCGTGGACGAGTTGCCAAAGACCGCAACTGGAAAGATCCAGCGTTTCCGATTGCGCCAGCGCGAGGAAGCCGCACGACTGTCGTAAGGTGGGTCCGTGGAAATGGGTGGTGACATGAGCAGTGAACTGGTTCGGATTCCGTTCGACGGGCGGCAGATCGACATCGAATGCCAATGGCTGCGGCCCGAGCGTGAGCGGCGCCCGCTGGTCGTCTTTCTACACGAAGGCCTGGGTTCGATCAGCATGTGGCGCGACTTTCCGCGCCAGTTCTGTGAAACGGGAGATTTCCGTGGCCTGGTGTTTTCGCGCTACGGTTACGGACGCTCCACGCCGCGGCCTCACGACGAGAAGTGGGGCGTCGACTTCATGCATCGCCAGGCCCGCGAGGCATTGCCCGCGCTGTTCGATGCGCTGGGCATCGGGCCGGGCCGCAGGCATGGCAAGCCGTGGCTGCTGGGGCATAGCGATGGCGGATCGATTGCACTGATCCATGCGGGCAGCTTTCCCGATACCGTGGACGGCCTGACGGTGCTGGCGCCACACATCATCGTCGAAGACCTGTCGGTGCGCAGCATCGACATCACGCGCGATACCTACCAGACCACCGACCTGCGCGCGCGGCTGGCGCGCCATCACCAGGACGTGGATTCGGCGTTCTGGGGCTGGAACGACATCTGGCTCGATCCCGCATTCCGCCATTTCGACCTGCGTCCGCTGCTGGCCGATATCGACTGCCCGGTGCTGGCGGTGCAGGGCGCGGACGACGAGTACGGCACGATGGCCCAGATCGAGGGTATCCAGCGATATGCCCCGCAGACGGTACTGCTTAAACTCGCGCGCTGTGGACATTCGCCACACCGCGACCAGGCGGGTGCATTGACGGCGGCCACCGTGGCGTTTATAACTGCAAATACTTCAACCCTAAAATAATTGGCGACGAGGCCGGGCCGGCATGGCTCGCACCGCACGGCGCCGTTGGCTTGAGACCACCAGGAGGGGATTCCATGCATCGCAATGCTTTGCGCAGGCTGCTGCACGCTCGTCGTCTTTCTGTTTCGATGGCCGCTGGCGCCGCTGCCTTGGGGCTGCTTGCCGCGGGCAGCGCCGCCGTGGCGCAGCCCGCGCCGGCCGCCACCGGCAAGGTCAAGGTTGGCTTCATGCTGCCGTACACGGGCACCTATGCCGCGCTGGGCACCGCCATCGAGAACGGGTTCCGGATGTATGTGCAGCAGCAGGGCGGCAAGCTGGGCGGGCGGGACGTGGAGTACTTCAAGGTCGACGATGAGTCCGATCCGGCCAAAGCCCCGGAAAACGCCACCAAGCTGATCAAGCGCGATCAGGTGGACGTAGTGGTCGGCACGGTCCACTCCGGCGTGCAGATGGGCATCGTCAAGGTGGCCAAGGAAAACAACACGCTGCTGATCATTCCGAATGCGGGCGTCGACGAGGCCACGGGCCCGCTGTGCGGCCCCAATATCTTCCGCTCGTCGTTCTCGAACTGGCAGCCCGGCTATGCGATGGGCCACGTGCTGGCCGAGCGCGGCATGAAGAAGGTGGTCACGCTGACATGGAAGTACGCGGCCGGCGAGCAGTCGGTCCGAGGCTTCAAGGAAGCCTTCGAAGCCAAGGGTGGCAAGGTCGTCAAGGAACTGAGCCTGCCGTTCCCGAACGTCGAATTCCAGGCCCTGATTACCGAAGTGGCTTCGCTCAAGCCTGACGCCGTGTTCGTGTTCTTCGCGGGCGGCGGGGCGGTCAAGTTCGTCAAGGACTGGCAGGCCGCGGGCCTGAAGGACAAGATTCCGCTTTACGGTTCGGGGTTCCTGACCGATGGCACCCTTGAAGCGCAGGGCACCGCCGCGCAGGGCCTGGAGACCACGCTGCACTACGCGGACGGCCTGAACAACCCGCGCGACAAGGCATTCCGCCTGGACTACGCCAAGACCTACAAGCTGCAGCCGGACGTGTACGCGGTGCAAGGCTATGACGCCGCGCAGCTGTTGGCGGCCGGCGCCAGTGCCGTCAAGGGCGACATGACGCGCAAGCCCGACATCATCAAGGCAATGGAGGCCGCGAAGGTGGACAGCCCGCGCGGCGCGTTCACCTTGTCGAAGGCGCACAACCCGGTGCAGGACTTCTATCTGCGCCGCGTGGATGGCCGCGAGAACAAGGTCAGCAACGTGGCCGTCAAGGCGCTGGCCGATCCGGCCCGCGGCTGCCGCCTCTGAGCGATCCGACCCAACCGAACCACCAGACGGCAGCGCCGGCAACGCGATGGATATCGTCTCCTTTCTCATCCAGTGCCTGAACAGCGTGCAGTACGGCCTGCTGCTGTTCCTGGTGGCCAGCGGCCTGACGCTGATTTTCGGCATCATGGGCGTGATCAACCTGGCTCACGGCAGCTTCTACATGCTGGGGGCGTACCTGGCCTTCACGCTGGCGAGCCTGACGGGCAGCCTGTACATCGCGCTGCCGCTCGGCATCGTGCTGGCCGTGCTGTTCGGCTACGTGCTCGAATGGGCGTTCTTCAGCTATCTGTACCAGCGGGACCATCTGCAGCAGGTGCTGATGACCTACGGCCTGATCCTGGTGTTCGAGGAACTGCGCAGCATCCTGTTGGGGGACGACGTGCACGGCGTGCCGGTGCCTGCCTTGCTGGACGGCGCGCTGCCGATCGGCAATGACATGACGTACCCGGTGTACCGGCTGTTTATCTCGGCGATCTGCCTGCTGGTGGCTGGCGCCATGTACTACGTGATCCGCCGCACGCGAGTCGGCATGATGATTCGCGCGGGCGCCTCGAACCGCGAAATGGTGCAGTCGCTGGGCGTCAACGTGACCGTGCTCTATCGCTTTGTGTTCGCGCTCGGCGTGGCGCTGGCGGTGTTGGCGGGCATGATCGCGTCGCCGGTGTCGTCGGTGTATCCGGGCATGGGCGGGCAGGTGCTGATCATCTGCTTCGTGGTGGTGGTGATCGGCGGGATCGGCTCGGTCAAGGGCGCGCTCGTGGCATCGCTGCTGATCGGCTTTGTCGATACGTTTGGCAAGGTGTTCTGGCAGGACGCCGCCGGCGTGCTGGTGTACCTGCTGATGGCCGTGATCCTGCTGTGGAAGCCGCAAGGGCTGTTCCGCGCGGGTTGAGCAGGAAACGAGAGACATGCAAACCGATATCTCGACGACGTCTCCGCAGGAAGTGCGCCGTCCCGTCTGGCTGGCGGCGGCGGGCTGGATCGTCGCCCTGGCCGTGCTATGCGCCGCGCCGATGTTGCTGACCGCGGACAGCCACAAGTACTACATCGAGTTGCTCAGCAAGGTGATGATCATGGCGATCTTCGCGCTGTCGCTGCAGTTGCTGATCGGCTATACGGGACTGGTCAGCCTTGGGCACGCGGCGTACTTTGCCATGTCGGCCTATGCCACCGCGATGCTGGCGCCGGAAGGCGGCGCGGGTAACGGCTGGCTGCTGATGCTGGGCGGCGTGGGCGCGGCAGGCGCGCTGGCACTGGTGGTGGGTGCGCTGGTGCTGCGCACGCGCGGCATCTACTTCATCATGGTGACGCTCGCGTTTGCGCAGATGGTGTACTTCGTGTTCCACGACACCAAGATTGCGGGCGGCAGTGATGGCACTTATATCTACTTCCGCCCCGAGTTCGGCCTGTTTTCGGAATTACCGCTGACCGTCAACGACCCGGTGCGCTTCTACTGGCTGGTGCTGGGGGCGCTGGTGCTGACCGTGGCACTGCTGGCGCTGCTGTTGCGTTCACGGTTCGGCCACGCGCTGGTTGGCATCCGCCACAACGAGCAGCGCATGCGCGCCGCGGGATTTGCCACCTATCGATACCAGCTGGGCGCATTCGTGGCTGGCGGTATGCTGGCCGGGCTGGCGGGCTTTCTCTATGCCATCCAGTTCGGTTTCGTGAACCCCGAGATCGCGTCGTGGCATCAGTCCGGCAATGCGATGCTGATGGTGATCCTGGGCGGGGTGGGCAGCCTGGCCGGCGCCGTGCTGGGCGCGTTCTCGTTTGTGCTGCTGGCCGAGTGGTTCGGCGCCTTGACCAAACACTGGCAACTGCTGATGGGCGGATTCATCATTGCGGCCGTGGCGCTGCTGCCGCGCGGGCTGGTCAGTGTGCCGGCGGTGCTGCGCCACCGTTCGCCGCGCCGTGCGCGCCGCAACGCCGGTGCCGCCGACTCGAATACGCACAGCCGGGAGGCCGTATGACCGAGCGGACATCGGTACCGGTGATGCAGGCCGAGATGCTGTCGCGCCGCTTTGGCGGCCTGACCGCCGTCAACCAGGTGGATCTGACCCTGCAACTGAACGAGATCCACGCCGTGATCGGCACCAATGGCGCAGGCAAGTCGACGCTGATCAATCTGCTGTCCGGCGAGCTGCCGCCTTCCGAGGGAAGGTTGCATCTGCAGGGGCAGGACGTCACCGGCTGGCCGCAGCCGAAACTTGCGCGTCACGGGGTGGGGCGCAGCTACCAGCGCAACAATATTTTCCTGCCGCTGACCGTGCGTGAAAACTGCCGGTTGGCGGCGCAATCGCGCGCGCAGCGCGCGTGGCGGCTGTGGGAACCGGCGCAGGGCTGCCGTACCAGCCGGGCGCTCGCCGACGAGGCGCTGGAGCGTGCCGGCCTGGCCCAGCATGCGGGCCGCCTGGCCAGCGAACTGGCACACGGCCAGAAACGCCAGCTGGAGGTGGCGATGTGCCTGGCCACCGAGCCGGTGGCGCTGCTGCTGGACGAACCGCTGGCCGGCATGGGTGCCGAGGAGTCGGCCCGCATGCTCGACCTGCTGCGCGGGCTGCGCGAGGGGCACGCGATCCTGCTGGTCGAGCACGATATGGAGGCCGTGTTTGCCGTGGCGGACCGCATCACGGTGATGGTCAACGGCACGGTCATCGCATCGGGCGATCCGGCAAGCATCCGCGCCAACCGCGAAGTGCAACTGGCCTACCTGGGCGAAGAAGAGGAGGCCGGCGCATGAGTACCACAGCCATCATCGACGCCACCGGTATCAACGCCTGGTATGGATCGAGCCACGTGCTGCGCGGCATCGACTTTCACGTAAACGCTGGCGAGACGGTTGGCCTGCTGGGCCGCAACGGCATGGGCAAAAGCACGCTGCTGCGCACGCTACTGGGCCATGTGCGGGAGCGTGAGGGAGAAATACGGGTGGCGGGGCGCGCGATGTCGCGCGCGCGGCCGCATGAAGTGGCACGGCTGGGCGTGGCGTATGTGCCCGAAGGCCGTGGCATTTTTCCGAATCTAAGCGTGCGCGAAAACCTGCTGATGGCCGCGCGCGCCGGCTGCGGCGGCCGCAAGGACTGGGACGAGGCGCGCGTGCTGGACCTGTTTCCGCGCCTCAAGGAGCGTCTGTCGCATGGCGGGCAGCAACTGTCGGGCGGCGAGCAGCAGATGCTGTCGATCGGCCGCGCCCTGATGACAAATCCTGACTGCCTAATTCTCGATGAGGCCACCGAGGGCCTGGCGCCACGGATCGTCCACGAGATCTGGAACGTCATTGCCACGGTGCGTGCCACCGGCATTGCGTCGATCGTGGTCGATCGCAACTATCGCGCCGTGCTGGCCCATGCGGATCGTGTGGTGGTGCTCGAAAAAGGTCTGGTCGTCATGGCGGGCCCCGCCGCCAAGTTGATCGACACGCCTGCCGCGCTGGATCGCTATCTGGGCGTCTGACGTCCGTTTGAAAAGTAGCGTATCGAGCATATTTTGTCGCAATGCCGCAACGTCCCGATGGTGGCCATTCCCACGCCCCGTCACAGTCAGGGCTTGACCACACCCGGCTTCTTTCCCATGCTTGATCGGTCATGGTCGACGACATCGGCATTTCCACAGTGGTCGTCTTACGACACTTCATCTAGAATGCGCGCGTTTGTGCAACGCAATAGAAACTGAGAAGGCCAATACGCCCCATCGGGGACCGGAGCCGCTAGCGTGAGAGAAATCGTGCCTGTTAAAGCACTTTGGAGGGACTGTCCGGCCGACATGACCGGGCAGCCAAAGTCAGGCACGGGAGGCGCGAGCCGGTTCACCTGACCCAATTCCATGACCCAATCCGCAACCACCAGCCATTATTTCGTCGAAAGCCCGAGCACCCGTGCGCTCGTGATCGGCGCGATCGGCGTCGTCTTTGGCGACATCGGCACCAGCCCTCTGTACGCGCTCAAGGAGTGCTTCAGCAAGGACCACGGCATTCCGTTCAGTCCCGAAGCCGTGCTCGGCATCATCTCGCTGCTGTTCTGGGCGATGATCGTTGTCGTCTCCATCAAGTACGTGCTGTTCGTGATGCGGGCCGACAACAACGGCGAAGGCGGGGTGCTGGCGCTGATGGCGCTGGCGCTGCGAACCGCGGCACCGCGCTCGCGCATGGCCAAGCTGATCATGATGTCGGCTATCTTCGGCGCCTGCATGTTCTATGGCGATGCGGTGATCACGCCGGCGATCTCGGTGCTGTCCGCCGTGGAAGGGCTGGAAATCGCTGCCCCGGCGCTGTCGCACTTTGTGATCCCGATCACGCTGTCCATCCTCTGCGTGCTGTTTTTCATCCAGCGTCATGGCACCAGCGCCGTGGGCAAGCTGTTCGGCCCGATCATGGTGGCGTGGTTCCTGGCCCTGGGCGGGCTGGGTATCTTCAACCTGATGCACTCGCCCGAAATTCTGAAGGCCATCAATCCCTGGTACGGCATCTCGTTCCTGATCGAACACTCGTTGCAGGCGTTCATCGTGCTGGGTAGCGTGTTCCTGGTGCTGACGGGTGCCGAGGCGCTGTACATCGACATGGGCCACTTCGGTGCCAAGCCGATCCGCTATGGCTGGTTTGCGCTGGTGATGCCCTGCCTGATGCTGAACTACTTCGGCCAGGGCGCGATGCTGCTGAGCAATCCTCAGGCAATCGAGAACCCGTTCTACCTGATGGTGCCGCAGATGCTGCAGTTGCCGATGGTGCTGCTGGCGACGGCGGCCACGGTGATCGCCTCGCAGGCCGTGATCTCGGGCGCGTTCTCGCTGACGAGTCAGGCGATCCAGCTCGGCTTCCTGCCGCGCATGCGTATCCAGTACACCTCGGCGGCGGAAATCGGCCAGATCTATTTGCCGGTGATCAACTGGGCGCTGCTGGTGCTGGTGATCGCCGTGGTGCTGTCGTTCCGGAAGTCTGAAAACCTGGCCGCTGCCTACGGCATTGCCGTGACCACGACGATGTTGATCACGACGTTCCTGGCGGTCATCGTCATGCGCCGGTTCTGGAAGTGGAACCGGGTGCTGGTGACCTTGCTCGGTGCATCGTTCCTGATCGTGGATCTGGCGTTCTTCTCGGCCAACCTGCTCAAGGTGGCGGAGGGCGGCTGGTTCCCGCTGCTGATGGGCAGCACCGCGTTCTTCCTGCTGATGACCTGGCACAGCGGCCGCAAGCTGCTGCGCGCGCGCAGCCTGGAGGATGGCATTCCGCTGGAGCCGTTTATCGCCGGCCTGCTGGCCCACCCGCCGCATCGCGTGGAGGGTACGGCAGTGTTCCTGACCGGCAGTACCGAATCGGTGCCGGTCTCGCTGCTGCACAACCTCAAGCACAACCGGGTGCTGCATGAGCGCGTGGTGTTCCTGAGCTTTGTCACGCGCGACATCCCGTACGTGGACGACGATCACCGCCTGACCTGCAAGGACCTCGGTGGTGGCGTGTTCATCCTGGAATCCGAATACGGGTTCAAGGAAACGCCGGACGTGAATCGTGTGCTCGATCTGGCCCAGCGCAAGCTCGACATGCATTTCGAGCTGATGGAAACGTCGTTCTTCATCGCGCGCGAGACCGTGATTCCGTCCAAGCTGCCGGGCATGTCGATGTGGCGCGAGCGTCTGTTTGCGTGGATGCATCAGAATGGCGCCAAGCCGTCGGACTTCTTCTCGATTCCGGCCAACCGCGTGGTGGAGCTGGGTACGAAGGTGGAGATCTGATTCCGCATTGCCAGCCGCCGCCGGCACCGCAACCGGCATCGCAATCCGCAATGCAAAACGCCCCGCAACTCGCGGGGCGTTTTTCTTGGCGACTCTGGTCCGGCAGTGGCCGCTCAGCAGGGCCCGACTCGGACTGACCAAAAAAATGGGGCCGCGATCGGCCCCATGATGTTATCGGCGGGCGCCAGCCAGGGCCGGCGCCGTGCCTTCAGCGCTTCAGCTTGGCAAACGCAGCGGCCATCGCGCCTTGCTGTTCCGACTGGCGGTTGTTGCCGCCGAAGCCGCGATTGCCGCCGCCATTGCGCTGACCGCGATCGGCCGGACGGTCGCCGCCGCCGGCACGCGCGGCCTGCTGGCCGGGTTCGTCGTCCAGACGCATCGTCAGGCCGATTCGGTTGCGCTTGACGTCCACTTCCATCACCTTGACCTTGACGATCTGGCCGGCCTTGACCACTTCGTGCGCGTCCTTGACGAACTTGGTCGACAGCGCCGAGATGTGAACCAGGCCGTCCTGGTGCACGCCGATATCGACGAATGCGCCGAAGGCCGCCACATTGGTGACCACGCCTTCGAGAATCATGCCCGGCAGCAGATCCTTCACGTCCTCGACGCCTTCCTGGAACGTGGCGGTCTTGAACTCGGGGCGCGGGTCGCGGCCCGGCTTTTCGAGTTCGGTCAGGATGTCGCGCACGGTCGGCAGGCCAAACTTGTCGTCGGCGAACTGCTGCGCCGACACGCCGCGCAGCGCGTCGCGGTTGCCCATGACGTCGGACAGGCCCTTCTTGATGTGGTCCAGAATCTTCTGCACCACCGGATACGCTTCCGGGTGCACCGACGAGCGGTCCAGCGGGTTATCGCCGGTGTTGATGCGCAGGAAGCCAGCGGCCTGCTCGAACGTCTTGTCGCCCAGGCGCGGCACCTTCTTCAGCGATTCGCGGTTGGTAAAGGCGCCGTTGGCATCGCGGAAATCCACGATGTTGCGCGCCAGCACCGAGTTCAGGCCCGACACCCGCGCCAGCAGCGGCGCCGATGCGGTGTTGACGTCCACGCCCACGGCGTTCACGCAGTCTTCCACCACGGCGTCCAGCGTGCGTGCCAGCTCGCGCTGGTTCACGTCGTGCTGGTACTGGCCCACGCCGATGGACTTCGGATCGATCTTGACCAGCTCGGCCAGCGGGTCCTGCAGACGGCGGGCAATCGATACGGCGCCGCGCAGTGACACGTCCAGTTCCGGGAATTCCTTGGCAGCCAGCTCCGATGCCGAATACACCGAGGCGCCAGCCTCGCTGACGACGATCTTGGTCAGCTTCAGTTCCGGCGCACCCTTCATCAGATCCTGCACGAGCTTGTCGGTCTCGCGGCTGGCGGTGCCGTTGCCGATCGAGCAGAGCGCCACGTTGTGCTGCTTGGCCAGGCGTGCCAGCGTGGCCAGCGATCCGTTCCAGTCGCGGCGGGGTTCGTGCGGATAGATCGTGGCGGTGTCCAGCAGCTTGCCCGTGGTATCCACCACGGCGATCTTGCAGCCGGTCCGGATGCCCGGATCGATACCCATCACGGACTTCGGGCCGGCCGGCGCGGCCAGCAGCAGCTCGTGCAGGTTGCGGCCGAACACCTTGATGGCTTCGCCTTCAGCGGTTTCACGCAGCTGCGTCAGCAGTTCGGTCTCCAGGTGCGGCTGCACCTTGACGCGCCAGCACCAGCGGCAAACATCGGCCAGCCATTTGTCGGCCGGACGGCTGCGGTTCTCGATGCCGACATGGCGAGCGATCATCGTCTCGCACGGGTGCGGCACCATCGCGTCCTGTTCTTCACCAAGCCCCAGCTTGACCATCAGAACGCCCGCGTTACGGCCGCGGAACAGTGCCAGTGCGCGGTGCGACGGCACGGTGCGGATGGTTTCGCTGTACTGGTAGTAGTCGCGGAACTTCTCTTCCTCGGCGGTTTCCTTGCCTTCCATCACGGTGGACGTCACCACGCCGTTGTTCCACAGATGGTCGCGCAGCTTGCCCAGCAGATCGGCCGTTTCGCCGAATTGCTCGGACAGGATGTCGCGGGCGCCATCGAGCGCGGCCTTCACGTCCGGCACCCCGCCATCTGCAGTCGGGTTACCGTTGACGTACTTCGCGGCCTCGGCCTGCGGATCGAGCGAGGGGTCCGCCAGCAGCGCCAGGGCCAGCGGCTCCAGGCCGCATTCGCGGGCAATCTGGGCACGCGTGCGACGCTTGGGCTTGTAGGGCAGGTAGAGGTCTTCCAGCGTCTGCTTGGTCTCGGCCGCTTCGATGGCCGTGCGCAGTTCGTCGGTCAGCTTGCCCTGTTCCTCGATGGACGCCAGGATCGTGGCGCGACGGTCTTCCATATCGCGCAGGTACAGCAGGCGTTCTTCCAGCGTACGCAGCTGGGTGTCGTCCAGGTTGCCCGTGACTTCCTTGCGGTAGCGGGCGATAAACGGCACCGTGGCACCTTCGTCCAACAGGTCGACGGCAGCCGCCACCTGGCGGGGTTGCACGGACAGTTCGGCCGCGATCAGCGACACAATCTTTTGCAGGACGGAAGCAGGCAGATTGGACATCGAGAAAACGAGTCAGTCGAAAGCGGGGCATTGTGCCACAAGCGCAGCATCGGTCCGGTGACGGGAAGACACCTTTTACCCCGTCTTTTCGATGTTGGGCGCCAATGGCGCGTGGGCGGCACCTGGAGCGGGATATGACGTGGCCCCGGATGCTAGAATCGCGGCATGATCGTCAAGCCCCTTCTGGTCGTCATGGCTCGCCCGGTTTACATGACTTCTTTCCCGGTATCCACGCTCGCGCTCGCGGCGTTGTTGCTGGCCGCGCCCCTGGGCGTGGCCCATGCACAGGCATCGGCACCCGCCGCCGCGCTCACGTCCACCGCCATCCCGCCGGACCCAGGCAAGCCGCGCGACTTCGACGCCGAACGCAAGGCGATTGGCGATTCGCGCGCCTGGACCAATTACCGGTTCGCGCAGGCTGAACGCGAGTGCTACAGCAAGTTCCTGGTCAATCATTGCATCGAGAAGGCCAAGGATGCCCAGCGCGAGGAACTGCACGTGCTACGGGCCAAGGAACTGGAGGTAGGCGATTCGGAGCGTACCTTCAATGCCGCGAAACGCGACCGCGAGCAGGCCATCCGCCGTGCCGAGTACGAAGCCAGCCAGCCAGGCCGCGCGGCCAACGAGCAGGCCAGCCGCCAGGCCTTCGACCGCAAGCAGCAGGAGCAGGCGCTGCGTGACGCGCAGGCCGGCCAGCAGGCACCGCAGCGCGCGGCCAACGCGCAGGCGTACCAGCAGAAGCAGGACGATTTCAGCTCGCGCATGAAGGAAGCCCAGCAGAAGGGGGCCGAGCAGGCGCGCCAGCGGCAGGAAAACGTCAAGACGTATCAGCAGAAGCAGGCCGACGCCGCGCAACGCCAGAAGGATCTGGACGAACGGCGCGCCAATGCCGAGGAAAAGCAGAAGCAGGGCCAGGGTTCGACGCCGAGCCCGTTCGGCTTCTGATTCTCCAATGCAGGGTCAGGCGGAGGCCAGCGGCCGCCGCCGTGGAGTACGAAGGCGCATCATGGATGAAAATCTCAATACGCTGGAGCGGCAGGTCATCGAGCTACAGATCGAACACCGTGATCTGGACTTCCTGATCGACCGCCTGTCCGCCGATCCCGCCCACGATGAACTGCAGCTGCGGCGCCTGAAGAAGCGTCGCCTGAAGCTCAAGGATGCGATCACCTTGCTGCAGTTGCAGCTGGAACCCGACGTTCCAGCCTGAAGCGCGGCCCTGCACCAGATATTTCCCGCGGCTTGGCGACATGCCGCGGGCATCAACGAATACCCCACCTTGCCAGAACCCACCGACGATCTCCTGTCCGCCGCCGCCGCCGCCGCCGCCGAGTCGCCTGACGCCCATGACACCGCCGAATCGCTGGGCGATGCCATCGCCGCGGCATCCGCCAGCCAGGTAGCCACGCAATCCGCGCAGCTTTCGGCGATGTTCGCCGAGACCGGCACGCTGGCCACGGCGATCCCCGGCTATCGTCCGCGCGCATCGCAGCACAAGATGGCCGAGGCCGTGGCCGATGCCATCGCGCGTAACGACACAGTCATCGTCGAGGCAGGCACCGGCACGGGCAAGACCTTTGCCTACCTGGTGCCGGCCATGCTTTGGGGCGGCAAGGTCATCGTGTCCACTGGAACGAAGAACCTGCAGGATCAGCTTTTCCTGCGCGATATTCCGACGGTGCGGCACGCGCTGAACGTGCCGGTATCGGTATCGCTGCTCAAGGGCCGCGCCAACTACCTGTGCCACTACCACCTTGAACGCGCGCAGGCCAACGGCAGGCTCGCATCGAAGCAGGACGCCGCGTGGCTGCGCGATATCGGCAATTTTGCCAAGACCACCGCCACGGGCGACAAGGCCGAGCTTGCGGCCGTGCCGGAGAACGCGCCTGTCTGGCAGATGGTGACGTCCACGCGCGACAACTGCCTGGGCAGCGAATGCCCGCATTACAAGGAATGCTTTGTGATGCGCGCGCGCAAGGAGGCGCAGCAGGCCGACGTTGTGGTCGTGAACCATCACCTGTTCTTTGCCGACGTGGTGTTGCGCGACACGGGCATGGCCGAGCTGCTACCCGCCGCCAACACCGTGATCTTCGACGAAGCCCACCAGCTGCCCGAAACCGCGACGCTGTTCTTTGGCGAGACGTTGTCGACGAGCCAACTGCTGGAGCTGGCGCGCGACACCGTAGCGGAGGGCTTGTCCCACGCCCGCGATGCGGTCGACTGGGTGGCCCTAGGCGCGCCGCTGGAGCGCGCGGCACGCGATCTGCGCCTGGCATTCGGCCGCGACAACCTGCGCATGGCGATGGGCCAGATCGACGCCGATCCGCGCACGGCCGAACCGTTCTACGAAACGCTCGATGCACTGGAAGAAGCGCTCTCGAGTTTTGTCGAAGCGCTGGAGTCGCAGGCGGAGCGCGCGGAAACGCTGGAGCAATGCCACCGCCGCGCGGTGGAGCTGTCGCAGCGGCTGGAAGCCTGGCGCGACGACCGGGTTGGCCCGCCGCCCGCGCCCGCGGCACCGGCCGAAGGCGAGACGGCCGGCACGACCGAAGACGTCGCGCCCGTCGCGGAGCCGGCCCAGCTTGGCCCCGACACCGTGCGATGGGTGGAAGTCTTCTCGCACACCGTGCAATTGCACCGCACGCCGCTGTCGATCGCGCCGATCTTCACGCGGCAGCGCGAGGGCCAGCCGCGCGCGTGGGTCTTCACCTCGGCCACGCTCTCGGTAAAGGGCAATTTCGCCCACTACGCCGCCCAGCTCGGATTGAACAAGGAACAGTCGCTGACGCTGCCGAGTCCGTTCGACTACGCGAAGCAAGGCCTGCTGTACGTGCCGCGCGACATGCCGCCACCGAATTCGCCGCAGTTCACCGAGGCCGTGGTGGAAAAGGCGTTGCCGCTGATCGAGGCGGCAGGTGGCCGCACGTTCCTGCTTTGCACCACGTTGCGTGCCGTGCAGAAGGCGTCGGACATGCTCTACGACCTGTTTGCCGCCCGTGGCATCAACCTCCCGCTGCTGGTGCAAGGCCAGGCCAGCCGCACTGAATTGCTCGACCGCTTCCGTCAGTTGGGCAACGCGGTGCTGGTCGGCAGCCAGAGTTTCTGGGAAGGCGTGGACGTGCGCGGCGAGGCGCTGTCGCTGGTCATCATCGACAAGCTGCCGTTTGCGCCGCCCGACGATCCGGTGCTGGCCGCGCGCATGGAAGTCCTGCAGAAAAAGGGGCTGAGTCCATTCGCCGTGCATCAGCTGCCGCATGCTGTCATCACGCTGAAGCAGGGCGCCGGCCGGCTGATCCGCTCGGAATCGGATCGCGGCGTGCTGGCCATCTGCGATACGCGGCTCGTGGAAAAGCCCTACGGCCGGCAGATCTGGCAGAGCCTGCCGCCGTTCACGCGCACGCGCGAGGCCGATACGGTCATTCGCTTTCTCGAAGGGTTGCGCGCGCCGGCCGGCGAAGACGCCGAGCAGGCGCCGTCTAGCAATTAAAGCGTTGTGCCACGGACCGGCCGTTCGTGCCGGTTACGCCAATCCATTCTTCTGCGCATACTGAAAGAGGTTGGTATCGGTATGGATGCCAAGCTTCTTCATGGTCTTGCGCTTGTGGGTGCTGACGGTCTTGATGCTGCGGTTCAGGCGCTCGGAAACCTCGGACACCGACATGCCGCCGGCATAGAGCCGCAGCACTTCGATCTCGCTCGGACTCAGCAGCGTGGTGTCGAGCGAGTCTTCTGACAGTGCGTCGAAGGCAATGGATGTGGTTGAAACCTATGCCGCTATGGCGTCCAGAACGGACTGGTGGAGATGGCGGTGCCATGCGGGTCCATACAAGCCCGGCACGAGTCTGAAGCTGGAAGGCCGCTGGATTCGGCGCTTGCCCTGGCGCACAAAAACAGGAAGGCCGAGCCTGTTTCCAGGTCTCGGCCTTCTTGAGACACCTTTTACTGCCAATAAGGCAGTTCAGTCCATCAGAACACTTCCCACCAGGACTTGTCCTTGCGGCGCTCGCCGTACTTGATGAAGTCGCTGTTCGGGTAGTTGCGTTCCATCACGCGTGCGGCGTCGTCGCGCAGGTCCTTCATACCCAGGGCATCGTACGAACGCACCATGATGTACAGCGCTTCCTCGTTCGCCGGTGCGCCGTCGTAGTCCTTCAGTGCCTGCTGCGCGCGGTTGACGGCCGCCAGGTAGGCGCCGCGGCGGTAGTAGTAGCGGGCGGCGTGCACTTCGTGCTGGGCCAGCGCATTGACGATGTACTGCATGCGCAGCGTGGCGTCGGGTGCGTACTTGCTGTCCGGATAGCGCGTGACCAGGGTCTGGAACGCGTCATAGGCGGCGCGCGCGGCCTTGGGGTCGCGCTCGCTGAGATCCTGGCCCGAGAAGCGGCCCAGCCAGCCAAGGTTGTCGTTGAAGTTGATCAGGCCCTTCAGGTAGTAGGCGTAATCAATGTTCGGGTGGCTCGGGTGCAGCTGGATGAAACGGTCCACGGCAGCCAGGGCTGCCGCGGTCTCGCCGTCCTTGTAGCTGGCGTAGGCCGTATCGATCTGTGCCTGCTGTGCGTAGCGGCCAAACGGATAGCGGCCTTCGAGCTTCTCGTAGAGCTTGACGGCGCGTGCGTAGTCGCCGCCATCGAGGGCATCCTTGGCTTCCGAATATAATTTGTTGGCCGACCAGCCTGCCGTTTCGTCAGGCTGGTCTCCCAGCAGGCCGCATGCAGACAGCATGACGCATCCGCCTGCGAGCAAAACCGCTCCAATTTTCGCGCGCCAGTCCGCGCGTTTCATGCTCTGCAATTGCATGGGCAACCTGTTCCGGATGAAAAAAAATAGCGCCAAGCATTATAGCCGAAGCCCCAGGACCGAAACCGGTCTGGAACGCCACACCGAAAAGCCGGAAGTGACCGGCGCCGAATCCGAGGACCTGGACGACCAGTTCGACGATGCCGGTGAGTTTAACGAGGAGGTGCCCGAAACGGCGCCTGTCGCGCCAGATTTGGTCCCGCTGTACCTGGAAGTCGACAGCGCGGCCCACGGCGAACGGCTCGACAAACTGCTGGCACGGCACTTCAGTGAATTCTCGCGCAGCCGCCTTCAGCAATGGATCGAGGAGGGCGCCGTGCGCGTGGACGGCGAGCCCAGCCGCGCCAAGGCATCTGTCCAGATGGGGCAGCAGATCGAGATCCACCCGCAGGCAGCCCCTGAGTCACAGGCCTTCACGGCCGAGGATGTGCCGCTCGACGTGGTGTACGAAGACGATGCGGTGCTGGTCATCAACAAGCCCGCCGGGCTGGTCGTGCATCCTGCCGCGGGCAACTGGAGCGGTACGGTCCTGAATGGCCTGCTGCACCGCGACCCGCATGCGGCGCGTCTGCCGCGCGCGGGCATCGTGCACCGGCTCGACAAGGAAACGTCGGGGCTGATGGTGGTGGCTCGTACGCTGACGGCGCAGACGGACCTCGTCCGGCAGCTGCAGGCGCGCACGGTCAAGCGGACCTACCTTGCGCTGGTCTGGGGCGAAACGCCTGACGACGGCACCATCGACGCACCGATCGGCCGGGACCCGCGCGAGCGCACGCGCATGGCCATCGTGCATACCAACAGCGGCAAGCCGTCACGGACGCATTTCGAGACGCTTGGCACGGTGCCGCTCGGCCGTTCCAAGGTATCGATGGTGATGTGCCAGCTCGAAACCGGTCGCACGCACCAGATTCGGGTTCATTTCGAGTCGATTGGTCACCCATTGGTGGGGGATCCGGTCTATCACAAGGCCACGCAGCGCGGCCAGCGTCCGGCCGTGCGCGTACCGCTGCCGGTGCCGTTTACGCGCCAGGCGCTCCACGCCTATCGCCTCGGGCTGGTGCATCCCGTAACGGGCCGCAAGAAGTCGTGGGAGGCCGAGCCGCCCGAGGATCTGCAGGCGCTGATCGACGCGCTCGACTTCGAACGCTATGCGGAGGAAGACGACGAGGAAGAGGGTGAGCCCGAATGGTACGAAGGGGAGGCCGATGACGATGACGACTGAAGCAATGGCCGGCATGGCAACCGGTGCGTCTGGCTGGATCGTCCCCGACTGGCCAGCGCCGGCCCGCGTGCGCGCGCTGTCCACCACGCGGCACGGTGGCGTGAGCACGGGGCCGTATGGCTTGGCCGATGGCAGCGCCGGCGGACTCAATCTCGGCACGCACGTCGGCGACGATGCGATTGCGGTGGGGGCCAACCGCGCGCGGCTGGCGAGCCATCTGCCTGCCATGCCGCGCTGGCTGGAACAGGTGCACGGATGCGGGGTGGCGACGGCGGACGAGGATGGCGACGACGTGCCGCGTGCCGATGCCAGCGTAAGCACGGCACCCGGCCATGTGTGCGCGATCATGACGGCCGATTGCCTGCCCGTGCTGCTGTGCAATACGGCGGGGACGGTGGTCGGCGCCGCCCATGCTGGCTGGCGCGGGCTGTGCGATGGCGTGATCGAAGCCACCCTGGCGCGCATGGCGGCGCGCTCCGGTGGGCAAGCGCAATGGCTGGCATGGCTGGGGCCGGCGATCGGCCCCGCGGCCTTCGAGGTAGGCGCCGAGGTGCGCGAGGCATTCCTGCAGCAGGCGCTGCCGGAGGAGCGCGCGTCCGTGGAAGCCGCGTTCGTGGCCGGCGCACCCGGGAAATACCTCGCCGATCTTTACGCGCTGGCGCGCATCCGCCTGGCGCGTGCCGGCTGCACTCAGGTGTTTGGCGGCGATGCCTGCACTGTCAGCGATCCGGACCGCTTCTACTCCTATCGCCGCGATCGCACCACGGGCCGCATGGCCACGCTGGTCTGGCTGGCGGATTAAGCGCCGGTCTCCCTGTCGTCCAGAGGCCGCGGCGCCTGCGCCGCCGTGGCTTCCTGGGCCTCCCGAGCCTTGCGCCGGCGCCTGCGGCCCGGCGTTCCCATGATGTACATGACGATCGACACCGGTGCCAGTCCGTACAGCAGGAACGTGGCGACGCCCGCGACGATGTTGGTCTCGGTGATGGCCATCATCAGGGCGACGTAGATCCAGCCAATTGCCACGATATACATCAGAGTTTCATCTCGCTCGGGTAAGGGGCGCAGTTGTCTGGCAACCCGCGCCAGGATTACCGTCCGGTAGGTCGGGCTTCACTTCCCGGGCCGCCGCATGGCAATGCGGAATTCCGCATTGACAGCCTCTACATTGCAAGGCAACAATGCCTCGAAATGTATCGGAACCGGGAAGCTTTCCCAGGGTTTCGCCGGCAAGCATAGCGTAAGAAGCAAGCAGCCCCAGGCCGCTTGCGAACGCAACCCGGATACGGGGCGGGTCGGGAGACAGTTACCCCGAGCCTGTCATCCATCAAGACTGGCAGAGAGACGATCACATCATGGCGACCGGCAAAGGTGCGGCAGCTTCCGGACAGGAAGACAAGTCCCAACCGTTTCAATTTGCGCCGGGGCCATTCGATCCAGCCGCATGGCTGGAATGGTCCCGTCAGTGGGTACCTGAAACCAACGGCGACATGCCGCCTGGTTTTCCGGCAGGATTGGCCGGCGCGTTCCCTGGTGGTTTTCCCGCGGGCGATGCCTTTGCCAAGGCGTTCCAGCAGGCGTTTCCGGCTGGCGGCGCGAATGGCTCGGCGGTAAAGATCGCGCCGGACCAGTTGGCGGGTATCCAGCAACGGTACATGTCCGATTTTGCGGAGCTTTGGCGCGAAATGGGCGGAAGCGCCATGACCGCCAATGGCACGGCAGCCGCCAATGGCGACGCCGGTGCCGCGAGCCAGCGCCTCTCCGATCGCCGCTTCGCCAGCCCGGCCTGGCGTAACAACGCGCCGTATCGCTATACCGCTGCCTTCTACCTGCTGACCGCGCGCGCCATGACGGAACTGGCCGATGCCGTGGAGGCCGACTCGAAGGTGCGCCAGCGTATCCGCTTCGCGGTGTCGCAATGGGTAGACGCCATGTCGCCCGCCAACTTCCTGGCCACGAACCCGGACGCCCAGCAACGCCTGATCGAATCGGGCGGTGAATCGCTGCGCAACGGTGTGCGCAACATGCTGGAAGACCTGGGGCGCGGCAAGATTTCGCAGACCGACGAGACCGCGTTCGAAGTGGGCCGCAATGTGGCCGTTACCGAAGGCGCCGTTGTCTACGAGAACGAATACTTCCAGCTACTGCAGTTCAAGCCGCTGACCGACAAGGTCCACGCTCGCCCGCTGTTGCTGGTGCCGCCGTGCATCAACAAGTACTACATCCTCGATCTGCAGCCGGAAAGCTCGCTGGTTCGCCACGCCGTGGAGAACGGTCATACGGTGTTCCTGGTGTCGTGGCGAAACCCCGATGCCTCGATGGCGGAGCGCACCTGGGATGACTACATCGAGCACGCGGCGATCCGCGCAATCGAGGTGGCGCGCGATATCAGCGGCCAGGACCAGATCAACGTACTTGGTTTCTGCGTCGGCGGGACCATCATTTCCACCGCGCTGGCCGTGCTTGCCGCTCGCGGCGAGAAGCCGGCCGCCAGCCTGACACTGCTGACCACGCTGCTCGACTTTACCGATACCGGCATCCTCGACGTCTTTGTGGATGAAGCGCACGTGCAGCTGCGCGAAGCCACGCTGGGCGGCGCGGCCGGTGCGCCGTGCGGTCTGCTGCGTGGCGTGGAACTGGCCAATACGTTCTCGTTCCTGCGGCCGAACGACCTGGTCTGGAACTACGTGGTCGACAACTACCTGAAGGGCAACACGCCGGTGCCGTTCGACCTGCTGTTCTGGAACGGCGATGCCACCAACCTGCCGGGGCCCTGGTACTGCTGGTACCTGCGTCATACGTACCTGCAGGACGAACTCAAGGTGCCCGGCAAGCTGACGGTATGCAACGCGCCGGTGGACCTGGGCGCGATCGACGTGCCGACCTATATCTACGGCTCGCGCGAAGACCATATCGTGCCTTGGACCGCCGCCTATGCATCGAGCGCGCTGCTCAACAACAAACTTCGTTTCGTGCTGGGTGCGTCGGGCCACATCGCTGGCGTGATCAACCCGCCGGCCAAGAAGAAGCGCAGCCACTGGACCAACGACGCGCTGCCCACGTCGGCTCACGAATGGCTGGCCGGCGCACAGGAGCATCCGGGCAGCTGGTGGCCCGACTGGATGGCCTGGCTGGGCAAGCAGGCTGGTCAGAAGCGCGCGGCGCCCGAGGCGTTCGGCAACGTCCACTACCCGGCGATCGAACCTGCGCCGGGCCGCTACGTCAAACAGCGCGCCTGATTTTTACAAGGGGCGGGCGACATGCCCGGCCCATATCGAACCGATCCGCGATCCGCTTTCTTGAAAGGACCTCAAATGACCGACATCGTCATTGTTTCCGCAGCCCGTACCGCAGTTGGCAAGTTCGGCGGCTCCCTGGCGAAGATTCCCGCGCCGGAACTGGGCGCCATCGTGATCAAGGCCGCGCTTGAGCGCGCCGGTGTGAAGCCGGACCAGGTGAGCGAAGTGATCATGGGCCAGGTGCTGACCGCCGGCTCGGGCCAGAACCCGGCACGCCAGGCGTCGCGCAAGGCCGGCCTGCCGGACATGGTGCCTGCCATGACCATCAACAAGGTGTGCGGCTCGGGCCTGAAGGCCGTGATGCTGGCCGCTAACGCCATCATCTCCGGTGAAGCCGAGATCGTTGTGGCCGGTGGCATGGAAAACATGAGCGCCGCTCCCCACGTGCTGCCTGGCTCGCGTGACGGCTTCCGCATGGGCGATGCCAAGCTGGTCGACACGATGATCGTCGACGGCCTGTGGGACGTTTATAACAAGTACCACATGGGTATCACGGCCGAGAACGTGGCCAAGGAATACGGCATCACGCGCGAAGCCCAGGATGAATTCGCCGTCGGCTCGCAGAACAAGGCCGAGGCCGCCCAGAAGGCCGGCAAGTTCGACGAGGAAATCGTCCCGGTACTGATTCCGCAGCGCAAGGGCGACCCGGTGGCTTTCAAGACCGACGAGTTCGTGCGACAGGGCGCCACGCTGGAAAGCATGGCCGGCCTGAAGCCCGCTTTCGATAAGGCCGGCACGGTCACCGCCGCCAATGCGTCGGGCCTGAACGACGGCGCCGCCGCCGTGGTGGTGATGTCGGCCGCCAAGGCCAAGGAACTGGGTTTGACCCCGCTGGCCACCATCAAGGCCTACGCCAACGCCGGCGTGGACCCGGCCGTGATGGGCATGGGCCCGGTGCCGGCCAGCAAGCGCTGCCTGTCGCGCGCGGGCTGGGAGGTCAAGGACCTGGACCTGATGGAAATCAACGAGGCTTTTGCCGCTCAGGCGCTGGCCGTCCATCAGCAAATGGGCTGGGATCAGTCGAAGATCAACGTGAACGGTGGCGCGATTGCCATCGGCCATCCGATCGGCGCATCGGGCTGCCGCATTCTGGTGACCCTGCTGCATGAAATGAAGCGTCGTGACGCGAAGAAGGGCCTGGCCTCGCTGTGTATCGGCGGCGGCATGGGCGTGGCGCTGGCAGTGGAGCGCTGAAAGGCAGTGCAATGAGGGGTGATCCGGCGGCCGCGTACCGAGGAAGGCCTGCCGCCGGTGTCGATAACAAGGACCACGCTTCGATAACAACGATCGGGCGAGCCAACTAGGAGTAGATATGACTCAGCGCATTGCATACGTAACCGGCGGCATGGGTGGCATCGGAACCGCGATTTGCCAACGCCTGGCCAAGGACGGATTCACGGTGGTGGCGGGCTGCGGCCCGAATTCGCCGCGCCGCGAGAAATGGCTGGAACAGCAACGCGCACTCGGCTTCGAGTTCATCGCGTCCGAAGGCAACGTGGCCGATTGGGATTCGACCAAGACCGCCTTCGACAAGGTCAAGTCCGAGGTGGGCGAGGTTGACATACTGGTCAACAACGCCGGTATCACCCGCGACGTGGTGTTCCGCAAGATGACGCGCGCCGACTGGGATGCCGTGATCGATACCAACCTGACGTCGCTGTTCAACGTCACCAAGCAGGTCATCGACGGCATGGCCGACCGCGGCTGGGGCCGGATCGTCAATATTTCGTCGGTAAACGGTCAGAAGGGCCAGTTCGGCCAGACCAATTATTCGACGGCCAAGGCCGGTCTGCATGGCTTCACGATGGCGCTGGCGCAGGAGATGGCCACCAAGGGCGTGACCGTGAACACCGTGTCGCCGGGCTATATCGCCACGGACATGGTCAAGTCGATCCGTCAGGATGTGCTCGACAAGATCGTTGGCACGATTCCGGTCAAGCGTCTGGGTGAACCGGCGGAAATTGCGTCGATCTGCGCCTGGCTGGCGTCCGAGGAATCGGGCTTTTCGACCGGTGCCGACTTCTCGCTGAACGGCGGCCTGCACATGGGCTGATGACTGCCGCGGGTGCGCCGCGCGTGCCGCGTTGATGCGGCGCATCCAGCGCGGTGCACAAGGCCGGCAATAGCGCCGGCAGCGTCAGGCAGGGAAGGGTCGCCCGCGCGTCCAATGGCGCGCGGGCGACCCTTTTTTTACGTGGTGACGGCAGATTGCTGCGGGTTTTCCTTAAACACTGCCGTCTTTCCATAGTGCTTTCTTGAGCATAGAATCAGGGGAATGGCGCAACCGGCACCAAAGTAGAGCGCTCCTCACGGGTCTGGGCCGGTTGTATCTTGCGCGCCTGTGACGTCGATCCCGCCGGGACGACACGTCGATTGCGCACTGCACCGCATGCGGTGCAGCAGCGTTGGCGAAGAGGCGCAGCAGCGGATGCCACCCGCCGGCATCAGCGACGACAAAAGGATAGAGCATCGATGGCCACGACCAAAAAAGGCGCAGAGCGACTGATCAAGAAGTATCCCAATCGCCGGCTCTACGATACGCAGACCAGCACCTACATCACGCTCGCGGACGTCAAGCAGCTGGTCATGGACACCGAGGACTTCAAGGTCGTCGACGCGAAGTCTGGAGAGGAACTCACGCGCAGCATCCTTCTGCAGATCATTCTGGAAGAAGAAACGGGCGGCGTGCCGATGTTCTCGAGCGCCATGCTGTCACAGATCATCCGCTTCTATGGCCATGCCATGCAGGGCATGATGGGCACGTACCTGGAAAAGAACATCCAGGCTTTCATCGACATCCAGAACAAGCTGGCCGAGAACTCGAAGGGCCTGTATTCGGGCGAGGCTTTCAGCCCGGATATGTGGTCGCAGTTCATGAACCTGCAGGGTCCGATGATGCAGGGCATGATGAGCAACTACATTGAGCAGAGTAAGAACCTGTTCGTGCAGATGCAGGAGCAGATGCAGAATCAGGCCAAGAGCATGTTCGGCACGTTCCCGTTCAACCAGCCAGACAAGAAGTAAGGCTGCTCACGCGCTGTTGGTAAGGGGCCCTGCAAGATGCAGGGCCTTTTTCGTTGTGCGCCGGCCACGAGATGTTGTGATTGGCTGGCGAACTGCCACATTACCCGTGCACTCCGCGAATGACGGTGACCCAGGGCGATCCTGTGTGGTCCAATCGGCCGTGCCCTGAATGCAGGGCGTACTGACGAGCGCCTTGTTTCGCTCAGTTTTCCCGCCGATTTTCCGACAAGCCGGAGGTACATCCCATGTCCAGCCACGCCGATACCTGGCGCCTTGCGCCCGACACTGGCGAAGCTCGCCGCTTTGAGAACATGGTCGAGTTCGCGCTCGGCGTTTACGGTCAACTTGCCAACATCCAGCGCGATATTGGCGCGCTGACGTCGTCCCAGCAGGCCATCGTGGACAGAATGGATGCCTTCGACGGGCGCTCGGAGACGCGAACCGAGTCGCGCGTGGCCCAAGTCATGCAGGAATTCGATGCGCGAGCGGAGGCGCGCGCCCGCGAATTCGAAGCGCAACTGAAGGCCTCCGCCAAGGAATCCGAGCTTCGGCTGCAGGCGCAAGCCCGCCAATGGGAGTTGGACCGAAAGGAGTCGCAGGCGCAATGGCAGGCGTATGCGCGGGAATCCGAGGCACGGTGGAATTCCCGTTTCAACCGGATCGAGTCGAAGCTGGACAACTTCGAAGCGCGGACCGAAGCGCGTTTCCAGAATATCGAGATCAGGTTCGACGGTATCGAGACGCAGGTGGACAAGATGGAGGCGCGTATCGAATCCAACGGAAACCTGATCGCTTCGCTCAGGGATCGCGTCAACAGGGCGCTTTGGGTGACGACTGGTGGCGGCATTGTTCTTGGACTGGCGTTCGGCTGGAAGCCTGTCATCGAGCGGCTGAGCGGCCTGTTAGGGGTGTGAGGGGCCGGTGATCGGCGCCGGGTCGCTCCAGATCGCGCCAAGAACCGCTGCTCAGGGTAAAATCACGGCCTTTCATGGCAATGACGGCGCCCGGCAGGCTCGCCGGCTGCCAGTAGCCCAGCAAGGCGCGCCACCGGGGACGGGAGGACGCGTCCAGATTCCCCACATTCGCGGTGCCCCATGTCGTCTGATACCAATCTGTCCAACCCTGTGCCGAAAGTCGGCTTTGTATCACTTGGTTGCCCCAAGGCCCTGGTGGATTCGGAGCAGATCATCACCCAGCTTCGTGCCGAAGGGTATGCCATCAGTGGCACCTACGACGGCGCTGACCTCGTGGTGGTAAATACCTGCGGATTTATCGACGAAGCCGTGCAGGAAAGCCTGGATGCCATCGGCGAGGCGCTGACCGAAAACGGCAAGGTGATCGTCACGGGTTGCCTGGGCGCGAAAAAGGATTCGGCCGGTCACGATATCGTGTCGTCGGTGCATCCGAAGGTGCTGGCCGTGACCGGGCCGCATGCGCTGGGTGAAGTCATGCAGGCAGTGCACACGCACCTGCCCAAGCCGCACGATCCGTTTACGGATCTGGTACCGGCCGCTGGCATCAAGCTGACGCCCAAGCACTACGCCTACTTGAAGATCTCGGAAGGCTGCAACCATCGGTGCTCGTTCTGCATCATCCCGTCGATGCGGGGTGATCTGGTATCGCGTCCGGTGGCTGAGGTGATGCTTGAGGCCGAGAACCTGTTCAAGGCGGGCGTCAAGGAACTGCTCGTGATCTCGCAGGACACCAGCGCTTACGGCGTGGACGTGAAGTACCGGACCGGTTTCTGGGCTGGCCGTCCGCTGAAGACCCGCATGACCGAGCTGGTGGCTGCGCTGGGTGAGCTGGCAAGCCAATATGGCGCCTGGGTGCGGCTGCACTATGTGTACCCGTACCCGCACGTCGACGAGATCATCCCGCTGATGAATCAAGGCAACGTGCTGCCGTACCTCGATGTGCCGCTGCAGCATGCGCATCCTGATGTGCTCAAGCGCATGAAGCGTCCCGCGAATGCGGAGAAGACGCTTGATCGTATCCGTGCCTGGCGCGAAATCTGTCCGGAACTGACCATCCGTAGCACGTTTATCGCCGGTTTCCCGGGCGAAACGGAAGCCGAATTCCAGACGCTGCTCGACTTTATTGCCGAAGCCGAGCTGGATCGTGTGGGGTGCTTTGCCTACTCGCCTGTGGAAGGCGCCACGGCCAACGACCTGCCGGGTGCGCTGCCCGATGAAGTGCGGGAAGAGCGTCGCGCACGTTTCATGGAAGTTGCCGAAGCGGTATCCGCCCGCAGGCTGCAGCGCAAGGTTGGACAGACGCTGCGGGTCTTGGTCGACGAGGTCAACCAGGACGGCGGCATTGGCCGTTCGTCCGCGGATGCGCCGGAAATCGACGGCCTCGTCTATATCGATCCGGCCGCGAAGCCGTCGCAACGCTACAAGACTGGCGACTTCGTGAACGTAACGATCACCGGTGCCGATGGTCACGACCTCTGGGGCGAAATCGCCTGATCGGCCGATTGCGGCCGGCAGAGTGCCGAAGCAGACAATTAGGTAAAAGTACGGTCGTTCGCTTTTGGTGGGCCGAGACTATACTGTGCACCGCAACATGAACGCATGGAGACAAGACATGACGCGTGAAGTGGTGGTTGTCAGCGGTGTGCGCACCGCGATCGGTACCTTTGGCGGCAGCCTGAAGGATCTGGCCCCGACCGAACTGGGGGCGCTGGTGGTGCGTGAGGCGCTTGCCCGTGCCAACGTATCTGGTGACGACGTTGGTCAAGTGGTGTTCGGTAATGTGATTCAGACCGAGCCGAAGGACATGTATCTGGGCCGCGTTGCGGCAGTCAATGGCGGGGTGTCGATCAACGCGCCGGCGCTGACCGTGAACCGCCTGTGCGGCTCGGGCCTGCAGGCAATTGTTAGCGCCGCGCAGGCGATCCTGCTGGGCGATACCAACGTCGCCATCGGTGGCGGTGCCGAGAGCATGAGCCGCGCGCCATATCTGGCGCCGATGGCGCGCTGGGGCGCGCGTATGGGCGATGCCAAGCTGATCGACATGATGCTCGGCGCGCTGCACGACCCGTTCCACGCGATTCACATGGGCGTGACGGCCGAGAATGTCGCAAAGGAGTACGACATCTCGCGCCAGCAACAGGACGAAACGGCGCTGGAGTCGCACCGTCGCGCATCGGCCGCCATCAAGGCCGGCTACTTCAAGGACCAGATCGTTCCCATCACGCTGAAGTCCCGTAAGGGTGACGTGGTGTTCGATACTGACGAGCACGTGCGCCACGAGGCGACGATTGACGACATGGCCAAGCTCAAGCCCGTGTTCGTCAAGGAGAACGGCACCGTCACGGCGGGCAATGCGTCGGGCCTGAACGACGCAGCAGCAGCCGTAGTGCTGATGGAGCGTGCGGAGGCCGAGCGCCGCGGACTGAAGCCGCTGGCACGCCTGGTCTCGTACGGCCACGCCGGCGTGGATCCCAAGACGATGGGTATCGGACCGGTGCCTGCCACGAAAATCGCGCTTGAGCGCGCGGGTCTGTCCGTCAAGGATCTTGACGTGATCGAGGCCAACGAGGCGTTCGCCGCGCAAGCCTGTGCCGTCACCAAGGCTCTCGGCCTGGACCCGGCCAAGGTCAATGCGAACGGCTCGGGTATTTCGCTCGGTCATCCGATCGGGGCCACAGGTGCGTTGATCACCGTGAAGGCTGTGCATGAGCTCCAGCGCGTGCAGGGCCGTTATGCGCTGGTGACGATGTGCATTGGCGGCGGTCAGGGGATTGCCGCGATCTTCGAGCGCGTTTAAAGTCACCTTACGCGCCATTGCCAAGGAAGTCCGTCTTGTCCCGTCCTGCCCTGTCTCGCATGTTGAATCCCTTGATCCTTGCGGTAACGCTGGCACTGCCCGTTGCTGCTCTGGCGGCAGGGGGCGATGCATTGTCGACAGGGAACGGGCAGGGCGGCTTCGGCATTAACGATGCCATTCGTTCAGGCGAAGCCAAGCGTGGGGCGTCGTTGTCGACGGGGCCGGCCCGGATGCTGACCCCGCGTCAGGAATATTCGCAGTACCCGGTGTACGTTGGCACGGTGGGCGACAAGCAGGTCCGGATGCGGATTGCACCCAAGACCGATACGCGTGACAGCCTGCAGGGCGAATATTCAATCGGGGATGGAAAGGGTGTGCGGCTGCTGTCGGGGGAATGGGACAACGGTACGTTCCTGATGGAAGAGTCCGACGATGGCACTCGCGTTTCCGGTAACTGGGAAGGACAGATCGACCGGCAGGGCGCGGTGCGCGGCACGTGGACCGATGCCTACAACCCCGCCATTGTTCTGCCTTTTCTGATCCGCCCGTTTGGCGGATACCTGGTGATTCCGCCGTTCGACATGACGCCCAGCAGCGGCGTGACCTACGCTCCGCCGCCCCCGAAATCGTCGATCACCAACGGCAAGTCTCACTAGCGCATCGCGGCCGCGCCGCGTGGCGAGCGCGGCATTTGCTGGTAAGCTCGGACGTCTGATCCGAAATTCCAGGGAATAACGCCGTGTCTGCTTCCGACTCGTCCCGCAACCAGCCTCGCTATATCAAGACCACCGCGGTCCAGCCAGAACTCGATATCGCGCCGGGCTTTGAATCGTTTTCCACGCCCACGTATCGCGGTTCCACCATCGTGTTCCGGAACCTCGCCGAGCTGCGTGCCTATGGTGACCGCAGCAAGACATATTGGCGCTACGGTCTTCATGCCACTCCTACCAGCGAAGCGCTCTGCCAGCAACTGGCACAGATCGAAGGGGGCCGGCATACGTTGCTGCTGCCCTCGGGCATGGGCGCGATTTCACTGGTCTATTTTTCATTTCTGCGCACGGGTGACGATGTGCTCGTGCCAGACAATGTTTATGGCCCGAACCGCGACCACGGCGAATGGCTGGCGCGCGAGTACGGCGTGACGGTGCGCTACTACCATCCGTCGATTGGCGCCGGAATCGCGTCCCTGATCCAGCCCAATACGCGGCTGATCTGGATCGAGGCGCCGGGCTCCGTGACAATGGAAGTACCTGACTCCGAAGCAATCGTGGCAGCGGCGCGTGCGCGCGGCGTACTGACGGCGATCGACAACACATGGTCCGCAGGCGTCTACTTCAAGCCTTTCGAGAAGGGTATCGATATCTCGGTACAGGCTCTGACGAAATACCAGTCGGGCGGCAGCGACGTACTGATGGGCGCGGTCATCACGGATGACGAAAAGATCCATGACCGGCTCAAACGCACCCGCATGATCATGGGGTGGGGTGTTTCTGCCGATGACTGCTTTCTGGTGCTGCGCGGGCTCGCCAGCATGCCTGTGCGACTCGCCGCGCATGACCGTGCTGCCCGCGAAGTGGCCGAATGGCTCAAGCAACGTCCCGAGGTGACACGGGTATTGCATCCCGCGTTGCCGGATTGCCCCGGTCACGCCGAATGGTCGCGTGATTTCTCCGGGGCCAGTGGATTGTTCTCGATCATCCTGCGCAGCGCATATTCACGTGAGCAGGTCGATGCTTTTGTCGAAGCGCTGCAACTGTTCGCCATCGGCTGGTCGTGGGGCGGGGCGCACAGCCTGGCTGTGCCGTACCACGTCGATACCATGCGGCCTGCCGGTACCTGGCCGCCTGCTGGCTGGGAGAACGCCGGAGAACTGGTGCGCCTCTACATCGGACTGGAAGATACCCGCGACCTGATTGGCGATCTCAAGCAGGCAATGGAAAAGCATCTGCGCTGATCGTTATCGCAAGGCAGTCAGTTGGTAAAAAGCCCCGCAATTGCGGGGCTTTTTCATGTCACACGAACGCTCAGGACACGTCCGCCTTGCGCATCGTTGCCTGCGGCGCCGTTTGTGCCGAGGCACTACGCGTGGCCCACACCGATTCGGCAGGTCCGTTCTGCGCACGGCGCTGTGTGGCGCGGGCCAGGGCAACATAGCCGGCCGCCAGCGCGATGGCTCCGATATCGAAGCCGGCGATGATCCAGCGGCCATTGAGGGCCGCAGCCACCAGGTGATCGCCGGTCAGTACCCAGTTGGACACCGGTACCGTCAGCGTCGCAAGCGCGGCCACATAGAGCAGTTCCACGGCGGCGCGGATTGGCGGGCGGATCAACGCCCATGCCACGGCAAGCGCGAACACTGGCCAGAACACGTAGCTCACCGCGCGCTCGGGCCACAGCAACGCGGCCGGGAAGCACAGCGCCACGCCGATGCAGGTGCCGATGCAGACGCCAACGGTAGCCTGGGCCAGCAGTCTGTGAATGCGCGGCTGCTCTGCCTGGCGCGACTTGCGGCGGGTTTCGATCCACAGCAGGTTGCCGGAATAGAACAGGAAGGCCCCGGCCAGGCCTGCGAGCAGGTACACGAACCGAACCGCCAGATCGCCGTAGGTGCCGTAATGGAGGGCGAACATGGCGCTGTACACCATGTGATTTGTGTCGCGCGCGCCAGCCGTCTGGTTGGCGATCAGTTGACCCGCATTCGGCTCATTGGCTGCGGCGTGGATACCCACGGCGCCACCGTTACCCAGTGCTCGCACGCTGTCCCCCCGCACTTCCGCCACGGCATTGGCATCGCCGTAACGCTGGAAGCGGATCGCGCTCGGGGTGAAACGTTCGCCGCCATGCTCTCGCGCGATTGCCAGCAACTGGGCCGACGCCATCGTCGGCGATGCGCGCCCAGACGCCGTGACCTCAGGCGTGGCACCCGTGACGCGCGGCACCACTTCGAAGAGCTTGCCGTCGAATGTCAGCATGTTGAAGACCATCACCATGACCAGCGACAGGCAGAAGAATGCTCCCGTGATGGCAAAGATCAGGTGGAACGGCAGGCTGAACAGACCGAGCACATTGTGCGTGTCCATCCAGAAACGCTTGAGGTTGCGGCCAGGCCGTACCGAAAACAGGTCCTTCTTCAAGCGGGGCAGATGCAGGACCACCCCCGACACCAGCGCCAGGCCGTACAGCACGGAAATGACCCCCATGAAGTACATGCCATTCATGCCGAGCCCGAGCGAGTAGTGCAGGGCATTGAGGAACGCCGACAGCTCGCCCGTCACATGGTCGAGCGACGTTTTGTTCTGCGCCGCCTTGTCTCCATTCAGGCGCTCGCCGTTCATCGTGTGCCATTCGCCGGCCTTGTCCTGCCAGTACGCATTGAAGTCCGGCTCTTCCTTGCTCGGCAGGCCGACGTACACGCTGTTGGCTGCGTCGGGATGCACGGCAATCAGCTTCTGCACGAAGGCGTCAATGGCAGGGCCGTCCGCCTGCACTTCAGCGGCGTGATGACCCGCCAGGCGCGCCGGGTTTTGCCAGACGTGCAGTTCGTGATGGAAGACCGTGATCGCGCCCGCGAAGAATGCGATGAACAGCGCCCAGCCGGCCATCAGGCCGACCCAGGTATGAAGCGTGTTGAACACGCGCAGGGTATTGGGTTTCATGCGAATTCGTTCAATGGCCCAGAACCGTCGAGGCGGGGGGCATTGCGTTCATCAGGCGGACTGCCCAGAGGATGCCGTAGCAGACAAGGTTGCCGCCGATCAGCCAGAGCCATGCGGCGCGACTGGTCTGACACAGCAGGGTCAGGCTGATGATGCTCACCCAGAGGACGAAGCTCAGCATCAGGGCGAGCACGACGCCGCCTTCCCAGCCGCCGGGCAGCCACAGGATGCCGAGCGTACACAGTGCGATGGCCAGCGGCAGGCCCAGCAACGCGCCGGCGAGCCATTTCGTGCCGATCATGATGCGCTCCCTTCGCCCGGCATGTCGTCGTAGCGCTTGTGGTGAATCCAGGTGCCAATGAACGGCCAGGTGGACAGGCAGCAGGTCAGCGTGACCAAGGTTGCGGCGATGGCCACGGGCCAGCCTTCGGGGATGCTCATGACCCAGGTGCCGCCAATGGCCAGGGCGATGCCCAGCCAGAACAGCAACCGGGGCGGCAGCGGCGCGCGGCCGTTGTTGTCGGCGTCCACGCAAAGCACCTGATTGGGCGCGGAAAGATACAGGCACGCGGCTGCGGCGAGGGATAGGAGTACGGCGAACGCTTGCATGCGTCGTGCAACCGGGAACGGCGTTACGGGAAAGGAATAATAATAATGATTCGCATTTGATTTCACAAGGAAATCAAGGCCTTATATTCCACTGCCGTGCGGCTGTGACTGAAACGCGAATGACGGAGATGTAATGTGACAGGCGCACGAAAATGTGCGCGAAGCAGCGCGCCGACGCCGGGGAGACGTTTTCGACGAAGGGGGAAACCCGCCGACGGGCGTCAGCGGGTGATGCGGAAACTCAGTGCGGGAACAGGTTCAGCAGGCCGTCCAGCCCGACGTGGTTGAACGCGACGCTGGCTTGCGCGCGCACCACGGGTTTGGCGCGGAACGCTACGGAGAGTCCGGCCACGGCCATCATCTTGAGATCGTTGGACCCATCACCCATCACAATGGCCTGGGATGGGTCGGCGCCGATCTGCTCGCAGACTTCGCGCACGGTGCGCGCTTTCACGTCGGCGTTGACGATCTCGCCCAGCACGTTCCCGGTCAGCTTGCCATCGACGATTTCAAGCGTATTGGCGCGCGTGAAATCGAGCTTCAGGCGCGGCTTGAGCTGGTCGGTGAAATGCACGAAGCCGCCCGACACCAGCAGCGTCTTCAGGCCCAATGCCTGAATGGTCTGCAGCATGCGCTCGGCTCCGGGGGACAAACGCAGGCGTTCTTCATAAACGCGGTCAAGCACGCTGGCGTCCAGGCCCTTCAGCAAGGCCACGCGCCGGCGCAGGCTTTCATTGAAATCGGTGATCTCGCCGCGCATGGCGGCTTCGGTGATGGCCGAAACCTCTGCCTTGAGTCCGCAGAAATCGGCGATTTCGTCGATGCACTCGATCGTGATCAGCGTCGAGTCCATGTCCATTGCCACCAGCCGGAAGTCCGACAGCTTGCGCCCGGCCGGTACCACTGCCCAGTCGATGCCGCGTTCGCCGCACACGTCGTCCAGTGCGCTGCGCAGCGCCGGGGTCAGCGGATTGCATTCATCGGAGGCGGCCACGCTTTCGCCGCGCAGCGCGAAGGCGGAGGCATTGGCTACCGTGCGCACGGCTTCGAGGTCAGCGGCGGACAGCGGGGACAGGCTCTGGAGAATCAGTGGCATGACGGCAGGTAACGGGGCGATGCAGGGAAGGGCGGTATTGTACTTCGCCCCGCGCCCGCGGCGCCCCGGCGGCGAGAATCAGGCCACGCGCAGGCTATCCACCACCTTGTGCAGGAACCCTTCGCACGCGGCCAGTTGGTCCAGCGCCACGAATTCGTCGGGCTTGTGCGCCTGCTGGATATCGCCGGGGCCGCAGACCACGGCCGGAATGCCGGCGCGCTGGAACAGGCCGGCCTCAGTGCCATAGGCGACCTTGTTGGTCTCGCGGTCGGCAGTCAGGGCACGCACGAGCTGCGTGATGGCGTCGGATTCGGCGGCGTCGAGCGACGGGGCCGCGGCAATTTTGCTGATCGCCATGCCCGCGTCCACGTGTTCGGCACGCATCTTCGGCACCAGCACGTCGTTCACGTACTGCTGGATGCGCGCCAGGATCGCTTCGGGGTCCACGCCGGGCAGGTTGCGGAATTCGAAGACGAACTCGCACTCGGCCGGAACGGTGTTCAGCGCAATGCCGCCGCGGATCGTGCCGGTGGATGCGGTTGTGAACGGCACGTCGAACGCCCGATCGTACGGCCCGTTGGCCTTGAATTCGTCAGCGATGTCGCGGATGTAGCAGATCAGGCGTGCGGCATATTCGATGGCGTTCACGCCCTTGGGTGTCAGCGACGAATGCGCGGCCTGACCCGTCACGCAGCAGCGGTAGGCGTTGATGCCCTTGTGCGCCACGATCACGCGCATGCTGGTCGGCTCGCCCACGATGCAGCCCGCCGGCTTCACGCCGCGGTCGCGCAGTTCGGCCAGCAGATACGGCGCGCCCATGCAGCCAATCTCCTCGTCGAACGACAGCGCGTAGTGCACTGGCTCGCGCAGCTTTGCTTCGAGGATGGTGGGCAGCAGCGCCAGGCTCGTGCCGATGAATCCCTTCATGTCGCAGGTGCCGCGGCCGTAGAGTTTGCCGTCGCGGATGACGGGCTTGAACGGATCGGTGGTCCAGTTCTGGCCATCCACCGGTACGACGTCGGTGTGGCCGGACAGCACGATGCCGCCGTCGGTGGCACCGTTCGCCGCGGGAATCGTCACGAACAGGTTTGCCTTGTCGCCCTGCGGGTTGTACGTCAGATGCGGGCGCAGACCCTTGGCCAGGAAGTGGTCGCGAACCGATTCGATCAGGCCCAGGTTCGAATGGCGCGACGTGGTGTCATACGACACCAGGCGCTGGGTCCAGTCCAGCGCACTGCCGCGCTTCGGGGCTTCGTGATCGGCGGTTCGAGTATCGGCGGCAGCTTGCATGGGGTCGTGAAGCAGTTGATTCATCAAGGATGTGATCCTACACCGGTCCGCGCTGTCAGGCCAGTTGGCGCAGCGTGTGCTTGATGGTCTGCGCGCGTGCTCCCACGTCGGGCATCTTGGCTTCGATGCGCAGTTTGTCCTGCCCGGCCAGCTTGATGTGCTTGTTCTTCTGCACGAGGTCGATGATCCGGATCGCATCGATCGGCGGGTTCGGTACGAACTGCATGCTGACCGTGGCTTCGCCAGCGTCGATCTTGCGCACGCCCAGCGGCGCGGCCGCGATGCGCAGCCGGTGCGTTTCGATCAGCGCCTGCGCCTGCGCCGGCAGTCGGCCGAAGCGGTCGATCAACTCTTCCTGGATATCGTCCACGCGCTCGCCCGTTTCGCAGTTGGCCAGGCGCTTGTAGAGGGACAGGCGCTCGTGCACGTCGGCGCAATAGTCGTTCGGCAGCAGGGCAGGCGTGCCGAGGTTGATCTCGGTGGTGGCCGCCAGCGGCGCCATCAGGTCCGGCTCCTTGCCCGCCTTGAGCGACTTGACGGCCGCGTTGAGCATGTCCGTATAGAGCTGGAAGCCGATCTCGTGGATCTCGCCCGACTGCTTGTCGCCCAGGACCTCGCCTGCGCCGCGAATTTCCAGGTCGTGCATGGCCAGGTAGAAGCCGGAGCCTAGTTCTTCCATCTGCTGGATCGCTTCGAGCCGGCGCTGCGCCTGCTTGGTCAGGCCATCCACGTCGTGCACCAGCAGGTAGGCATAGGCCTGATGGTGGCTGCGGCCCACGCGTCCGCGCAGCTGGTGCAGCTGCGCCAGGCCGAAGCGGTCGGAGCGATGAATCAGGATCGTGTTCGCCGTCGGTACGTCGATGCCGGTCTCGATGATCGTCGTGCAGAGCAGGATGTTGTCGCGGCGCGCGACGAAGTCCCGCATCACGCGCTCCAGCTCGCGCTCGTGCATCTGGCCGTGCGCCACGGCAATGCGCGCCTCGGGCACCAGCTCGGCCAGCTTGGCGCGCTTGTTCTCGATCGTTTCCACCTCGTTGTGCAGGAAGTAGACCTGCCCGCCGCGCTTGAGCTCGCGCAGGATGGCCTCGCGGATCACGCCGTCTTCCTCGCGTCGCACGAAGGTCTTGATCGCCAGCCGCTTCTGCGGTGCCGTGGCGATGACCGAGAAATCGCGCAGGCCTTCCAGCGCCATGCCCAGCGTACGCGGGATCGGGGTCGCGGTCAGCGTCAGCACGTCCACCTCGGCGCGCAGCGTCTTCAGCGCTTCCTTCTGGCGCACGCCAAAGCGATGTTCCTCGTCGATGATGACCAGGCCCAGGCGCTGGAACTTCACTTCATCGGACAGCAGCTTGTGCGTGCCGATGACGATGTCGACGGTGCCTTCGTTGATCTGCTTGATGGCGACGTCCACTTCCTTCTTCGTCTTGAAGCGCGACAGCTCGACGATACGCACCGGCCATTCGGCAAAGCGGTCGGACAGCGTCTGAAAATGCTGCTCGGCCAGCAGCGTGGTCGGCGCCAGCATCGCCACCTGCTTGCCGCCGAGCACGGCCACGAACGCCGCGCGCAATGCAACCTCGGTCTTGCCGAAGCCCACGTCGCCACAAACCAGGCGGTCCATCGGCTTGCCCGACGTCATGTCGGCGATCACGGCGGCAATGGCGGCGGCCTGGTCCGGGGTTTCCTCAAAGCCAAAGCTTTCCGCAAACGTCTCGTAATCCTTGGGCTGCAACGGGAAGGCAAAGCCCTGGCGCAGTGCGCGGCGCGCGTACAGGTTCAGCAGCTCGGCCGCCGTATCGCGGATCTGCTGCGCGGCGCGGCGCTTGGCCTTGTCCCATTGGCCCGTGCCCAGCGAATGCAGCGGTGCGGTATCCGGATCGGCGCCGGAGTAGCGCGAGATCACGTGCAGCTGGTGTACGGGCACATAGAGCTTGCTGCCCTTGTCGTAGTCCAGATGCAGGAATTCTTCGTCGCCCTGACCCATGTCCAGCGTGACCAGGCCCTGGTAGCGGCCGATGCCATGCTCGCTATGCACCACGGGGTCGCCGATCTTGAGCTCGGCGAGGTCCCTCACCATTGCATCGACGGTGCTGGCCTGTTCCTGCTTGCGGCGGCCAGTCCGCCGGGCCGTACCCGCGTAGAGTTCGTTTTCGGTGACGAACGCGAACTGCGCGGCCGGCAGCGCGAACCCGCTTTGCAGCGGGGCCACGACGATCGAAAAATGCGAATCGCCAGCCAGGAAAGCGGCAAAGTCCTCCACGACCATCGGGCGCAGGCCGCTCTCCGCAAACAGCTGCATCAGCGTTTCGCGGCGGCCGGCGGAATCGGCGCACATCAGCACGCGCGTCGTCTTGTTGAGCAGCAGCGCTTCCAGGTTGACGAGCGGGTCCTCGGCGCGGCGGTTGACCGAGACATCGGGCAGACTGGCGGCGAATGCGGGCACGTCGGCCGACGCCGCCTCGCGCTGCAGCACCAGCCGTGCCAGCGGCTTGGCGCCGATAAAGAACTGCTCCTCGGACAGGAACAGCGCCGACGGCTGCAGCAGCGGCCGTTCGCGGTCATGCCGCATGAAGGTGTAGCGCTGCGTGGTATCGGCCCAGAAACGGCGGATCGCTTCGTCGATCTGGCCTGAGAATGCCAGTTGCGTGCCTTCGGGCAGATAGTCGAACAACGTGGCGCTTTGTTCGAAGAACAGCGGCAGGTAGTACTCGATGCCCGCCGACGGCACGCCGTTGCCGATGTCCTTGTAGATCGGAGACTTGGTCGGATCGCCTTCGAACACCTCGCGCCAGCGGCCGCGAAATGCGGTGCGCGCCGGCTCGTCGAGCGGAAACTCGCGGCCCGGCAGCAGGCGTACTTCCTTGACCGGATAGAGGCTGCGCTGCGTGTCCGGATCGAACGCGCGAATGGTCTCGATCTCGTCGCCGAACAGGTCGATCCGGTACGGCAGAGCGGACCCCATCGGGTAGAGGTCGATCAGGCCGCCACGCACGCTGTACTCGCCGGGACGCATCACGGCGCTCACATGTTCGTAGCCGGCCAGCGTGAACTGCGCCTTGAGCGCGGCCTCGTCGAGCCGCTCGCCCTGCTTGAAGAAGAACGTGTACGCGGCCAGGAACGACGGCGGCGCCAGTCGATAGAGCGCGGTCGACGCCGGCACGATCATCACGTCGCATTGCCCGCCCTGAATGTCGTGCAGCGTGGCCAGGCGCTCCGATATCAGGTCCTGGTGTGGCGAGAAGCTGTCATAGGGCAGCGTTTCCCAGTCGGGCAGCAGCCGCACGCGCAGTTCGGGCGCAAACCAGGGGATTTCCTCGGCCAGCCGCTGGGCGTCCATTGCGTTGGCGCAGACCACGGCCACCATCGGCACGTTGCCGCGATGCTGGCGTGCATACGCGGCAACCGCCAGTGCATCGACGGATCCGGTGAGGCCGGTCAGGGTATGGCGCATGCCAGGCTTGACCAGCGGCAGGGTGGCGAACGGAAATGCGGTAACGTTGTCAGGCATTGGCAGCAGTGAACGCAAAAACGACAGCACCCCGCCGGCACGTGCGGCGGCACTGAGCGGGCAGGGAAGTCGGTCATGCCCAGCCGTGGCGGCGGGCGAGGGCCGTATTATAGAATGCGCTCCGGCTGGCCTGCTGGCCGGTTTCCATTTTCCAGGTCCCCAGAACTGTGTCCGATCGTCGATTCGCCCTGATCCCCTGTGCCGGTACCGGCAGCCGTGCCGGTGGCACCGTGCAGAAGCAATACCAGACCGTGGCCGGACGGCCGATGCTCTGGTACGCACTGGCCGCGTTTTCCGCGTGTGAAGCGATCAGCGCCACGGCGCTGGTGCTGGCGCCCGACGATATGCCGCTGACGACGCGGTTCGGCGCGGAAGCCTTTGCCGGATTGCGTTTCGATACCGCCTTCGTAGGTGGGGATTCGCGTCACGCATCGGTATTGGCCGGCTTGCACCACCTGGCCACGCTCGGCGCGCGGGACACCGACTGGGTACTGGTGCACGATGCCGCGCGCCCCGGGCTGACGGCCGCGATGATCGACACCCTGGTGCGAGCCGTGGAGTCCGACGACACGGCCAGCGAGCCGATCGGTGGCATTCTGGCGGTGCCGGTGCCCGATACGCTCAAGCGTGCCGACGCGACGGCGCGGATTGGTGGCACCGTGCCGCGCGAGGGGCTGTGGCAGGCGCAGACGCCTCAGATGTTCCGCATCGGCGTCCTGCGCCATGCACTGGAAGACGCTTTGGCGGCCGGTGCGGTGGTCACGGACGAGGCCAGCGCCATCGAGCGGCTTGGCCTGCATCCGCGACTGGTCAATGGGTCGCTGCGTAACTTCAAGGTGACCTATCCGGAAGACTTCGCGCTCGCCGACGTGCTGCTGCGCACCGGGCAACCTTCCGCCTGAACCATTTTTGCAAGGAGCTGTTTTGAATCCGTTCGATTTTCGAGTAGGGCAGGGTTATGACGTGCACGCGCTCGTGCCGGGCCGCAAGCTGATTCTGGGCGGCGTCGATATCCCGCATGACCGCGGCCTGCTGGGCCATTCGGATGCCGATGCATTGCTTCACGCCGTGACCGACGCACTGTTTGGCGCCGCCGCGCTGGGCGATATCGGCCGCCACTTTCCCGATACCGATCCCGATTTCAAGGGTGCCGACAGCCGGGTGCTGTTGCGCGAGGCCGCGCGCCGCGTTCGCGCGGCGGGGTTCGAGATCGGTAATGTCGATGCGACGGTCATCGCGCAGAAGCCCAAGCTCGCGCCACACATCGCCGGCATGGTAGCCAACCTGGCCGAAGACCTGAGCCTGCCCGTCACGCATTGCAACGTGAAGGCCAAGACCAACGAGAAGCTCGGGTTCGAAGGAAAGGAAGAGGGGATCGTCGCGCAGGCGGCGGTACTGATCTACCGCCGCACCGCCGACGTTCAGGACTGATTGCGGAAGCCGATCAGGGCGCTGGCGGCGCTGCCGCCGGCTCCTCGGCCGTGATCGGATAGCCGTAGTCGATCAATCGGGCCATTGCACCGTGGTGGGACCCGGCTTCCTTCCGCTTCTGGAATCCCATCTGTTCGCAGAGCTGGATGGCGGAATCCATTTCGGGCATCGCGCGGCAGATCAGCACATGGGCGCCGATGTCGCGTGCGCGCTGGATGCAGATTTGCATCAGCCGTTTGCCCAGGCCCAGTCCACGGGCCTGCGGACTCACCGACAGCAGCCGTGCTTCAGGTTGTGTCAGCGTGATGGTGGAGTCGTCCAGTGCGGGCAGCGTGGCCCCCGGATGGCAGAACAGCACGGCGCCGCTGACGCCATGATCGGTTTCCGCAACCCACCACTCCATATCGGGATTGTCCTTGGCGGCCAGCACGGACTGCATGCCGCGCTGGAACGACGCCCGGCAGTCCTCCATGATTTCGAGCTCATATTGCCCGTAGGCCTGCTGCGTGACCGCGGCGATGTCGCCCCAGTCGTGTACCGCGGCCAGCCGGAACCGGAAGCGCGGCGAATTGGGAGAAGGCAAGGTGCTCATGGCAACAGCAAAGTTCGTGACCTTGCGTCGATTGTAGGCCGCGCCATCCACAAATGCATCGGGTCGTTCGGCTGTATTGCGTGTCGGACAATACCAATTGACGCGGGCAAAAACAGAGCCGGCAGACACTTTGCAATGTCTGCCGGCCTTTGGTGACGGGTGGCGCGCAGGTTGCGTTGCGAGCCGTTTCGCCCGTAATGCGCGCTTATTCCGCGACGATGACGTTGGCGGCCGCGCCAATCACGGCAGCGATCCGGCCTACGTCACGCAGCTGCTGGGCGCTCATGCCCTGCTCGTTCTTCAGCAGCTGGTAGTGCGACTTCACGCAGAAATGGCACTTGCCGATGATCGAGGCAGCCAGGGCGTACATCTCGAAGCGGCGCTTGTCCACACCACCATGCGTAGCGTAGGCGTTCATGCGCAGGCCTGCCGGCTGGCTGGCCAGATCCGGGTCCTCGGCCATCTCGACGTACGGATACCAGATGTTGTTCATGCCCATCAGCGCGGCGGCCGTCTGCGTGGCGGTGACTTCCTCGGGCGACAGCACATTCGCGTTGCGGATCACGTCGACGATTACCTTGCTCTTGGCGGCAAAGGCCGCGGCCAGCGCCACCGCGACCGCATCGTTGCCTTCCAGCGACGAACGCGCAATCGTGCCATCCACATTCAGGCGGATGTCCTTGGCGTAGTCGGGGATCAGGTTCTTAATCGTGCTGATGAATTCCATTTATTTCTCCTATCGACGAGGGCTCAAAAAACCCGCATCAGCGGGTTTCGACATGAAAGGGCGCCAGGCCCTTCCATGTGATGTGCCGGGTCACGCGAGGTGACTGGCAGGCAGGGCCAATTACAGCGTGGCGCCGCCGACAGCGCGGTTGCACGGGCACAGTTCGTCCGTTTGCAGACCGTCCAGAATACGCAGGACTTCTTCCGGGTTGCGGCCGACGTTCAGGTTGTTCACCGAAACGTGCTGGATCACATTGTCCGGATCGACGATGAACGTGGCGCGCAGGGCAACGCCAGCTGCCTGGTCACGCACGCCCAGCTGGTCCACCAGCGAGCCGGTCACGTCGGCGAATTGCCACTGGTTCAGCTTGTTCAGGTCCTTGTGTTCACGACGCCATGCCAGCTTCACGAACTCGTTGTCGGTCGAACCGCCCAGCACGATCGCGTCGCGGTCGGCAAAGTCGTTGTTCAGCTTGGCGAATGCCACGATTTCGGTCGGGCACACGAAGGTGAAGTCCTTCGGGTAGAAGTAAATGATCTTCCACTTGCCTGCGAACGACTTTTCGGTGATGTCTTCGAAAGCCGACTGGCCATTCTCTTCGTGGTTGTTGAAACCCGGCTTGACACCAACGATGCTGAAGGCTTCGAGCTTGTCACCAACGGTCTTCATTGACTTCTCCTGATACGGTTGAACAGATTGAGGCTTGCAATCCGCAATTGGCGTCCCGCAGCAATGGGGATGTCAATCGGAATTGCACGAAAGCTGTGAGTATGCGTTTTTCGGCGCATCACGGCCAATTGGTTTTCTTAACCGGGCCGATAGGTAACGTCCGGACCCCGCAGAGTCGGATAGCCGCAAGTATGCCATGCGCTGACACTCACGTCGCACCGCACAAAAAGATGCGCGCCGCCATCACATTACTGCCACGCGAACGTGTCAGGCACATGAAGGCGGCGCGCTGCCGGCGGGCCGGTGTCTGGATGACGCTCAGGTCAGGCGGGGTGCAGCGCCGACTGTTCGCGGCGTGCGCGGAAGATAATCAGCGTGGCTACCAGGCCGCACGCCGCGGCGAACATCAGCCACAGGCCCGGTGCGGCCTTGTTGCCCGTGCTGTGAATCAGGTAGGTCGAGATCGCGGGCGTGAAGCCGCCAAACAGCGCCGTGGCCAGGCTGTATGCCAGGGAGAAGCCGGCGGTACGCACGGCGGGCGGCATCACCTCGGTCAGCGTGACCACCATTGCGCCGTTATAGCTGCCGTACAGGAAGGACAGCCACAGTTCCACCATCAGCAGCCGCTCGAACGACGGCGCCGCAACCAGCCACGACACGGCCGGGTAGGCGGTCAGCAGCGTGGCGATGGTGAAGAACACCAGCAGCGGCTTACGCCCGATCCGGTCGGACACCGCGCCCATCAGCGGCAGCCAGATGAAATTCGACAGGCCCACGCACATCGTGACGATCAGGTTGTCCACGTCGTCCAGCTTGAGCACGGTCTTGCCGAACGTGGGCGTGTACGCGGTGATCATGTAGAACGACACCGTGGTCATCACCACCAGCATGCAGCCGGCGATGATGATGCGCCAGTTGTCGAGCATCGAACGATAGATCTCATTGATCGACGGACGGTGCTTGCGCGTGCGGAATTCTTCGGTCTCTTCGAGCGAGCGGCGGATCAGGAACAGGAAGGGCACGATCAGGCAGCCGATCAGGAACGGCACGCGCCAGCCCCAATCATCCATCTGCGCCGGCGCGAGCGTGGCATGCAGGATCACGCCGAGCAGACCCGCGAAGATCACGGCCACCTGCTGGCTGGCAGATTGCCACGCCACGTAAAAGCCTTTCTGACCCGGCTTGGCGATCTCGGACAGGTACACCGATACGCCGCCCAGTTCCACGCCGGCCGAAAAGCCCTGCAGCAGGCGCCCGAACAGCACCAGCAGCGGCGCGGCCACACCAATCGAGGCGTAGCCCGGCACCAGCGCGATCAGCAGCGTACCCAGCGCCATCAGCACCAGCGTGGCGATCAGGCCCTTGCGGCGGCCGTGATGGTCGATATAGGCGCCCAGCACGATGGCACCCAGCGGCCGCATCAGAAAGCCCGCGCCAAATGTGGCCAGCGACAGCATCAACGATGCGAACTCATCGCCGGAAGGGAAGAACGTACGCGCAATGGCAGCGGCATAGAAGCCGTAGACCATGAAGTCGTACATTTCGAGGAAGTTGCCGCTGACGACGCGGAACACGGTACGGAACCCGTGTTGTGATGTGGAGGTGCTGGACATGGCTGTCTCTCGGTCCGCCGCCGGTGGGCCGGGCGGCATGTTGTCGATCGTTGTCAGTCATGGCGGATTGGGAATATGCGGCAGGCACACCATGACAGCGGATGCCGTTGTATGCATCGGCCTGTCGATGGCGTGAAGTGTGCGCAATGTCGCTGTCATTCGCCTGTCAGCGACCTTTCAAATCCCTATCAAATGCTGAAGAAAACCTGTCAATGGGCAGGTAAAGCGTGCGCAGATGCAAAAAGCATCACGCGCGCTTGAATCGCGCGCTGACAACCAGGCCCGATTTCGGCGCGGGGCGGTTGGCCAGAATCAGGCGGCCACCGTTGCGTTGCAGGATGCGGTTGACGATCGACATGCCAAGGCCCGCACCCTTGGCTTCGCTGCGTGCGCTGTCGAGCCGGTAGAACGGCCGGGTCAGCAGGGACAACTGCTCGTTCGGCACGCCGGGGCCGGTGTCGGCTACCACCAGCACGGCTTCCTTGTCTTCCACGCTCGTGGAAATCTCGACTTCGGCCATGCCCGATTCCTCGTCCTTGGCATAGCGGCGCGCATTCTCCACGAGGTTGTCGAGAATGCGCTGGATCTCCATGCGGTTGGCCACGGCCATGACGGGGCCGTTCGAACGTACATGCACGCGCACATCGTCATGCGCGGCGTAGACGCCGACCGATTCCTGCACCAGGGTGGACAGGTCGACCGGTTCCACCACTTCCTGGCCGGGACGGGCGTAGTTCAGGAACTGGCCGATGATGGCATCCATCTGTTCGATGTCGGCAATCATCGCGTCGCGCGTGGTGCTGTCCACCGGTGACATCTCGGTTTCCAGGCGCAGCCGTGTGAGTGGGGTACGCAGGTCGTGCGAGATACCGGCCAGCATGACGACGCGGTCGTCGTCGAGCTGGCGCAGGTCGCGCACCATCTGGTTGAAGCTTCGGTTGGCCTGGGCCACTTCGCTGGCGCCCTGTTCGCGCAGCGGCGGCGCTTCGCCTCCGGTACCGATCAGCTTGGCGGCGTTGGCCAGCCGCTTGAGCGGGTAGTTCACGCGCGCCGTGATGAATGCCGCGCCGATGATCGACAGCAGCAGCGCCGCAATACTCCACCACAGCCACTGTATGCCGGGCACGCGCTCAAAGCGCTCGGGGCTGATGGCTACCCAGTAATCGTCGCCCTCGATCTCGAAACTCACCCACACGCCGGGAATATCGTTGACCGTGGTGGCCAGCACCGTGTCTTCGCCAAGGCGGCCGCGGATTTCCTGTTGCACAAGCTGCGTCAGGAACGGGTTGGCCTTGGGGGCGGCGAAGTCGTCGTCCTTTTCGCGCGGGTAGACCTTGATGCCCTCGTTCTGCACGAGGTCGAGCAGCAGGAACCGGCGCCTGGCCGGATCCGAGTAGAGCAGGGCCGCACGGGTGAGCTTGACCACGCTGACCACCTGCATGGCGATCTGCTGGGCGCGCGGTGCGCGTTCGAAGAGCCGATAGCTCTGGAACCAGATACCCAGCGAGATCGCCAGCAAAAGGGCGATCAGCATGAAGGTTCGCCAGAACAGCGAACCGAAGAACCGCGTTGCGGTACGGCCGAGGGCGGTCGCCACGATGCTGCCTGTGCGCGACCGGGATTACTTCACGCCATCGGGGATGAAGACGTAGCCGAGGCCCCAGACCGTCTGGATAAAGCGGGGGTTGCTCGGATCGGGTTCGATCAGCTTGCGCAGACGCGAGATCTGCACGTCCAGGCTGCGGTCGAACACCTCGTATTCGCGGCCGCGTGCCATTTCCATGAGCTTTTCACGCGACAGCGGCTGGCGCGGATGGCGGGCGAAAACCTTGAGCACCGAGAACTCGCCCGTGGTGAGCGTGATTTCCTCGTCGTTCTTGGTCAGCGTGCGCGTGGCCAGATTCAGTACGAAATCGCCGAACGCAAACGTTTCCGGCGTTTCCGACGGGGCGCCCGGCACTTCGGCCGGACCCTTGCGGCGCAGCACCGCGTGAATGCGTGCGATCAGTTCTCGGGGATTGAAGGGCTTGGGCAGATAATCGTCGGCACCCATTTCCAGGCCGACGATACGGTCCACGTCCTCGCCCTTGGCGGTGAGCATGATGATCGGGGTCTGGTCATTGGCGCCGCGCAGGCGGCGGCAGATCGAAAGCCCGTCTTCGCCGGGCATCATCAGGTCCAGCACCAGCAGATCGAAACGCTCGCGCAGCCAGAGCTTGTTCATGGCGGTGGCGTTTTCCGCCACGAGTACCGTGAAGCCCTGCTCGCCAAGGTAGCGGCGCAGCAGGTCGCGCAGGCGCGGGTCGTCATCCACGACGAGAATCTTGTGGCTGGTATTTTCCATGGCGGTATCTTAGCGACTATCGCTTTCGCTCAAAATGGCTTAACAAAACGTTACATACTTTACCCCGTGGTATGGCGGCGTGCACCTTTTGTGCATTTACACTCCGCAAACCGTTTCCCGAGGCCATCCTGGCCGATGGGTTTTTCACGGTTTACCACGGGCATCGTGCAATCCCTGCCGCGACTTCTGGCATTCGCCTGGCTGTCCGCGGGGCGGTGCCGGTGTAGCGCCCCCGGAAGATCGTCGGGAGGCCACAGTCGAAACCGCCATTATCCAATGAAAGTGAAGCAAAACCGGCACGGGCAAACCCTGCGTCGCACAGTGTGCGCGCGAGTGGCCTGGCTTGCCGGCATGACCCTGCTGATGGCCGTGGCTCCTGTCACGGCGCAAGCCCAGTCGGCGGGCATGGCGCATCTGCTTCACCCGAAGGGGCAGCCGCCGGGCGGGCAGGGTGGCGGCAGCCAGCCGCAGCCCGACCGCAACCGCCCGCCGCCGCGCCGCGGCGACCGCGCCGAAACCGAGCGCGACATGGCCGATCGTGCCGCCCGCCAGGGGCAGCGCGGAGGCAGCCAGGGCCTGTCGCCCGACGAGCGCAAGACACTGCGCAAGAATCTCTACGACATCGGCAAGGAAATGTACCGGGGCGGCTGATCAGCCCGCCGTCCGGAAGTGCCGCAGAAAGTCCACAAAGACCTCGGCTGCCTGCTGGGCGTCTTCCACGGTAATCGTTTCCAGCGGATTGTGGCTGATGCCGCCGTTGCCGCATCGCACGAACAGCATGGCGACATCGGTGATCTGCTGCATCATCATGGCGTCGTGACCGGCGCCCGACGGCAGCTCGAACACTTCCGCGCCACGCTTTCTCAATACTGCCGCAAACTGGTCCATCAGCCAGCGCGCGCACGGCGCGTTGTTAACGGGCGTGACACGCTCCACGCTGACCTGAAGCGACCGCCGGGCGGCAATTCTCTCGATGCCGGCGACGATGTCGGCGATGGCCGCCTCCCGAATGCCGTCCTCTCCCGCGCGAATATCCATCGAAAACACACAGGCGGCCGGAATCACGTTGCTCGATCCATTCGGCACCTGCAATTGGCCCACCGTGCCGACCAGCGTCGGTACCTGGGCGCAGCGCTGTTCGACCAGCAGGATCATTTCGGCGGCGCCGGTGGCGGCGTCCCGGCGCATATCCATTGGTGTCGTGCCGGCGTGGCTGGCCAAGCCCTCCACGCGCACCTGGAAGCGGCTGCTGCCGGCGATCTGCGTCACGATGCCCAGCGGCAGGCCGCGGTTGAGCAGCACCGGCCCCTGTTCGATATGGACTTCGACAAAGCCGGCCAGCGTGGCCGCATCGACTGCCGCGGCGCGCAGCGCGTCGAGATCGCCCGCGCCGGGGAAACCGGCCTGGGCCAGCGCTTCGCGCATCGACACGCCGTCGGTGTCAACGCGGTCCAGCAACGCCGGGTCGAAGCGACCCGCCATGACGCTGCTGGCCAGGAAGCTCGTCTTGAACCGCAAGCCTTCTTCTTCCGCGAAAGCCACGACTTCGAAGTGGTAGGGCAGACGGATGCCCGCGTCGCGCAAGGCACCGACCACGGCGATGGGCAGAAGAATGCCCAGCCGCCCGTCGTAGCGGCCGCCGTTGCGCACCGTGTCGAAGTGCGAGCCGGTCATCAGCACCTTGGGATTGGCCTCGGCCGGATCGGCGGCATAGCGCCCGATCACGTTGCCGATGGCGTCGATGCGCACGGTCATGCCGGCGTCTTCCATCCAGCGCGCCAGCAGGGCCTGGGCCTGCGCATGCGCCGGCGTCAGAAAGGCGCATGTCAGGCCGTCTTCCATGTCGGAGTACTGGGCGAGGGCGTCGGCACGGTCCAGGATCGACTGGCCGAGAGAGGGCGTGGCAGTGGTCATGACATCAACACATCGGAACAACAATTGGAAATGACGGCGTTCAGCCGTTCCTGAGCCAGGTCTTCCAGGCCAGCCAAAGCTTGCGCATCGGCGTCAGTGAAATACGCTGGGTCAGTACCTGAAACTGGCTCGCTTCGATTTCGTCGAGCAACGCCTGCTGGATCGCGGCCAGCGCGAGCAACGCCCGCTGCGACCGGCGGTCGACGCGCGGCAGCAGTGCCAGTGCTTCCTGGTGCAGCGTCCGCGCCTGGCTGGCCTGGTCGCGCATCAGCGCGACGAACTGATCCGAATGGCGCGATTGCAGGATGTCGGCGGCAGGTACCTCGAAACGCTGCAAAGTATCCACGGGAATATAGATGCGGCCCTGGCGGGCGTCGTGGCCGACTTCACGCACGATGCGCACGCGGATCAGCGACAACCCAAGCTTTTCCGCCGATTCCAGCGTGCGTTCATCGGTAAACCCAAGCAGGCGCGCGGCCAGTTTGCCCGAGGTGCCGCCGACGAGCCGGCAGTAACGGCCGAGTGCGCTTTCATCGAAATAGCGCGACTGCGCCAGGTCCATTTCCGTGCCATCGAGCACCTGGGCCATCTCGGCCTGCGGCAGGCTGGCCACGAATGGCAACAGGGCAAGGCTGACCGGATGGTTTGGGCTGCCTTCGTACAGGCGGCGCAGTTCGGCGCGCCACCAGTCCAATCGTTGCAGGGCTACGCCGGCATCGTGGTTCTCATGGACGATGGCATCGAGTTCGAGGCGCCAGGCTTGCAGTGCGGTCAGGGCGCGGCGGCGTTCGGGGGAAAGGAGTAGGCAGCTGTAGTAGAAGCTGGAGCCGCTTTTTGCGGCTTTGTCCTGGCAAAACTGATCGGGCGTCACGCCAATCTCTTTCTGGTGGGGCGGCGGGGTGGCGCCAAAGTGGCGAATTGTAACATCGGCCTGCCTTGGCGCGGCCGTGCGCCATTGGCGCCGGCGGGGTGCAGGCCACGCCGGGGAGTCGGCGTTTTGTCGCCAAATATGCCCGTTCGTCATCCGCCGTTTGACGCACTCTGGACGGATCGCTATATTACTGACCGCAAAGTTATTTATTTCCCGGCCGATATCCGACGATCGGCCGCAGTCAGCATGGAGGCACCCAGTCAAGAGGTGCCCGGAGCAGCCCCTCACGGCCAAGCGGCCGCGCAGTATCTCTGTAGTGCAGATTATTCAGCTTCATCCTTTCCACCGACTCAACACGCTTGTCCATGCCAGTGCAATACGCCGGGCCGGAAGTTGCGGCCGCTGAAGTTCAGGTCCTCACCATGTCACGCCATGCCGTGCCCGCGCCGCGCAACCGCGCGCGGACGGCCAGGGTGGCGCTTGGGTTGCTGGCCGCGGCCGGGCTGCTGGCGCTGAGCGGCTGTGGCAAGAAAGCCGAACCGGTGGAGGACGTACGGCCGGTGCGTGTCATGCAGCTCAGTCCGTCGGCCGGCAAGACGGCGTTTGAATTCTCGGGAGAGGTGCGGCCGCGCATCGAATCGCGCCTCGGTTTCCGCGTCGGCGGCAAGATTTCGGCCCGTCTGGTGGACGTGGGCGCCACCGTGCGAAAGGGACAACCGCTGGCGCGCCTGGACCCCACCGACCTGGCGCTGGCCGAATCGGGTGCGCGGGCCCAGTATGAGGCGGCGAAAACCGATCGCGATCTCGCGGCCGCCGATCTCAAGCGCTACAAGGAACTGGCTGCCAAGAACTTCATCAGCGCCGCCGAACTGAACCGGCGTCAGGCCACCTTCGACTCGGCCGCTTCGAGACTAGACCAGGCGCAGGCGAACCTGCGCAACCAGTCGAACCAGACCGGCTACGCCGTGCTGACGGCCGATGCGGATGGCGTGGTCACCGCCGTCGATACCGAGGTCGGTCAGGTCGTCACGCCCGGCCAGCCCGTGATCCGCGTGGCCCAGACCGCCGAAAAGGAAGTGGCCATCGGCCTGCCCGAGGACCAGGTCGACATGCTGCGTGGCATTACCGACGTCGCCGTTCACACCTGGTCAGATCCGGACCGCTTGCTGCCGGGCCGGGTGCGCGAAATTTCAGGCGCGGCCGACCCCGTGACGCGCACGTATCCAACGCGCGTCAGCATTCCGAACCCGCCAGCGGACCTGCGTATCGGCATGACCGCCGTGGTGTCGTTCACGCGCGCGGGCGATGCCAGCACGATCCGGATTCCGCTGACCGCGCTGCTGCAGGACAAGGGCACCAGCCACGTATGGATCTATCAGGCCGGCCAGGGCGGCACCGGCACAGTCAAGCCCGTGCCGGTGACCCTGGGCGACGCGCAGGGCAACCTGATCGAAGTGCGCCAGGGCCTGGCGCCCGGTCAGACCATCGTCACGGCTGGCGTGCACCTGCTCAAGGCCGGGCAAAAGGTCAAGCCGATGCAGAACGTGGCGCCGGCCCAGCCGGCTTCAAATCCGGGCGCGCAGATGGGCGCCCTCGATCGCCGCCTGGGCTGAGGGCGGCGCATGGAACATTCGCGTTTCAACCTGTCGCGCTGGGCTCTCGAGCACCAGCCGCTGACGCGTTACCTGCTGGTGGTGCTGCTGCTGGGTGGCCTGCTGGCGTTCTTCCAGCTTGGTCAGGACGAAGACCCGCCATTCACGTTCCGCGTGATGGTGGTGCAGGCGTTCTGGCCCGGCGCCACGGCGGAGCAGATTGCCGTGCAGGTGACCGACAAGATCGAGCGGCAGCTGCAGGAGGTGCCATACGCCGACAAGATCCGCAGCTTCTCCAAGCCTGGCGAAACCACGGTGATCTTTCAGCTGGCCGATAACGCGCCGTCCAAGGACATCGCGCAGATCTGGTACACGGTGCGCAAGAAGATCGGCGATATCCAGCAGACGCTGCCGCAGGGCGTGCGCGGACCGTTTTACAACGACGAGTTCGGCGATGTCTACGGATCCATCTACGCGTTGTCCGCCGACGGCTTCAACTACAAGGAACTGCGCGAATACGCCGACCTGGTGCGGCAGGAACTGCTGCGCATCCCGGCCGTAGCCAAGGTCACGCTGCTGGGGCTGCAGGACGAAAAGATCTTCATCGAGTTCAATCAGACGCGCTTTGCCCAGCTGGGACTCGATATCAACGCCATCGCCAACCAGATTTCAGAGCAGAACAACCCCACGGGCAGCGGCGTGCTGGTGACCCCGACCGACAACCTGCAGGTGCGCGTCACGGGCCAGCTTGGCGATGTGGATGACCTGAAGAACCTGGTGCTGCGCGGCCCCAACGGTATTGCCAACATCCGCCTTGGCGACATCGCGCATGTCTATCGCGCCTATGTCGATCCGCCCGTCAGCAAGATGCGCTTCAACGGCAAGGAAGTGATCGGGCTGGGTATTTCGATGGAGAAGGGCGGCGACATCATCGCGCTCGGCAAGGAGTTGCGCCGCGTGACGGATGGGCTGCGAGGCCAGTTGCCGGTGGGCATCGAGATGGATCAGGTGCAGGACCAGCCCCAGGCCGTCAAACGCAGCGTCGGCGAATTCGTGCACGTGCTGATCGAAGCCGTGGTGATCGTGCTGGGTGTGAGCTTTGTGGCGCTCGGCCTGCATACCAAGCCGCTGCGGCTGGACGTGCGGCCTGGCCTGGTGGTGGCACTGACCATTCCGCTGGTGCTCGCCGTGACGTTCCTGTTCATGAATATCTTCGGGATCGGCTTGCACAAGATATCGCTGGGCGCGCTGATCATTGCGCTCGGGCTGCTGGTGGACGATGCCATCATCGCGGTGGAGATGATGGTGCGCAAGCTCGAGGAGGGTTTCTCGAAGATGGAGGCGGCCACCTTCGCCTATACCTCCACGGCCATGCCGATGCTGACGGGTACGCTGATCACGGCTGCGGGGTTCCTGCCCGTGGGTCTGGCCCGTTCCACCGTGGGCGAGTACACGTTCGCGATCTTTGCGGTCACGTCGCTGGCGCTGGTGCTGTCGTGGCTCGCGGCGGTCTATTTCACGCCGTACCTGGGCTACCTGATCCTGAAAACGCGCCCGAACGATGGCGGCCATCACGAGGTATTCGACACGCCGTTCTATGCGCGCTTTCGTAAGCTCGTGAACTGGTGCGTCACCTGGCGCAAGACCGTTATTGTCGTGACGCTGGTGGCGTTTGCGTTGGGTCTGCTGGCGTTCAAGTACGTCGAAAAACAATTCTTCCCGGATTCCAGCCGCCCCGAGCTGATGGTGGAGCTGTGGATGCCGGAAGGCACCGCGTTTGCCGAGACCGAAGCGATTACCAAGCGGTTCGAGGTCGCCATGCGCCGCGACAAGGCGGTGGAAAGCGTGACGTCGTTCGTCGGAAACGGGTCGCCGCGTTTCTATCTGCCGCTGGACCAGATCTTCCCGCAATCGAACGTGGCGCAGGCCATTGTGATGCCGGTGACCGTGGAGGCGCGCGATGCCTTGCGCAAGCGCATTGAGCGCGTGCTGGCGACCGAGTTTCCGCAACTGCGCGGGCGCGTGAAGCTGCTGCCCAACGGGCCGCCCGTGCAGTATCCAGTCCAGTTTCGCGTGATCGGGCCTGACGCCGCCGGTGTGCGCAAGGTGGCGGACCAGGTGCGCGCCATCATGGCCGACAACCCCAACACCGTTGGCGTCAACGACAACTGGAACGAGAACGTCAAGATGCTGCGCCTGGAGCTGGATCAGGACAAGGCGCGCGCGCTGGGCGTGACGACCAATGCCATTGCGCGGGCCACCCAGGCCGTGTTGACCGGTGTGCCGGTGGGGCAATACCGCGACGCCGACAAACTGATCGACATCGTCATGCGCACGCCGCGCAGCGAGCGTGACACGATGTCCGACCTGAATAACGTGCTGGTGCCCACCAGTAGCGGGCGTGCGGTGCCGCTGACGCAGGTTGCGCGCGTGACGCTGAAGTCCGAGCCGGGTGTGATCTGGCGCGAGAACCGCGATTTCGGTATCACAGTGCAATCCGATATCGTTGATGGCATTCAGGGGCCGACGGTCACCGCGCAGGTCAACCCGAAGCTCGATCCGATCCGTGCCACCTTGCCGGCGGGCTACCGTATCACCGTTGCGGGTGCCGAGGAGGAAAGCGGCAAGGCCGGTGCATCGATTGCTGCCCAGCTGCCACTTTGCATCTTCATCATCTTCACGCTGCTGATGCTGCAGTTGCACAGCTTCTCGCGCGCCGTCATGGTGTTCCTGACCGGGCCGCTTGGACTGATCGGCGCCGCCGCCACGCTGCTGCTGTTGCACTCCCCGATGGGATTTGTCGCGCAACTTGGCATCACGGCGCTGCTGGGCATGATCATCCGCAACTCGGTGATTCTGGTGGACCAGATCGAGCAGGACATCAAGTCCGGGCTGCCACCGTGGCATGCCATCGTCGAGTCGGCGGTACGTCGATTCCGGCCGATCATCCTGACCGCAGCCGCGGCGGTTCTGGCGATGATTCCGCTATCGCGCTCCACGTTTTGGGGGCCGATGGCGGTGGCGATCATGGGTGGCCTGGTGGTTGCCACCGTGCTGACGCTGCTGTTCCTGCCGGCGCTTTACGCAACCTGGTTCCGTGTGAAGCCGCCGGAGGAGGATGAGCGCGGGGTAATGGCGGGTTAGTGGCGGAGTAACGGTCTCACCGAAGGCTCCACCTAAGGCCCCACCGAACATTGGCGCCGACCCCGCTCAGGGTCGGCGCTTTTTCCATTCATAGTCCGCCGGCGGATCGGCCGCACCGGGTTTGCCAACCGAATTCGGGTTCTCCGAGCAAAGCGTGACAAAGCTGACCGGCTCGCCCGCAAACTGCCGGCGGCGCAGCGCTTCCGCAAGCTGCAGCGCGTCCTTGAGCGCGTCGCCGGGAAACGACTGTGCGTGAGGCGCCATCCCTTCGGTGGTGGCCTCGGTCCAGTAGATCATGTACATGTCGTGCCCCTCTTTTGTGTCATCTTTTTTGTCATCCTCGATCTCACGCGGCCTGGCCGCCGCAGATGCCAACCACAAAGTCGACGAAGGCGCGCACCTTGGCAGGCAGATGCTGGCGCGACGGGTATAGCGCGTAGAGCGGAAAAGTCTCGTCGCCCCAGTCGGTCAGGATCTTCACAAGTTTGCCTTCGTCGATCAGTGCCTGCGCACCGTATTCCAGTGTCTGGCATATCCCGTGCCCGGCCACGCAGACACTGTGCATGGTCCCGCCCTCGTTGACCACTAGCCGGCCATTGGCCTGCACCACCTGCTGCATTTTGCCTTGCCAGAATTCCCACGAAAAAGGGCGGCCGGTTTCAGGGTCGCGGAAGTGGATGCACGTATGCGCGGATGTTTCGAGATCGGCCGGCACACGCGGCCTGCCGTGACGTTTCAGGTATGACGGCGCGGCGAGCGTGACGACACGCGCATCCATCAGTTTGCGCGCCACCAGCGTCGCGTTGCGCGGATGGCCGAAGCGGAAGGCCACGTCGAAGCCGTCGGCCACCATATCTCCCAACGTGTCGCGGGTGACCAGATCGAGGGTCAGGTTCGGGTGATCCTCCACGAACTGGCCCAGGCGCGGCCCGAGCACAAGCCTGGAGAAGTACGGGTCGATATTGACGCGCAGCCTGCCACGTACCGCGCTCACACCGCGTGAAGCGGCGCTTGTGACTTCCTCCAGTTGCGCCAGCAGCGGCGTGACCTCTTCGTGGAAGCGTCGCCCTTCGTCGGTCAGCGTCACGGAACGTGTGGTGCGGTCGAAGATCCGGATGCCAAGCCGTGCCTCCAGTCTGGCTACGGCGCGGCTGACCCCCGATTGCGTCATGTCGAGCGTTTCGGACGCGCGCACGAAACTGCCGTTGTCCACGATCGCCATGACCACGCCAATGCCATCCAGAATCCGCGCGTCGAAATTCATCGTCGATGCTACGCAGTCATCAATCAAGTGACCGCCATGTTATCGCGTAAAGCGGTGCCGTCGACCAGAATTCGGTCACCGCGGCGCGCTTCGTGCCGCATCAGACAGGAGAGAACCATGTACGCGGTAACCGGAATCACGGGACAGGTAGGCAGTGTTGTGGCGTTGGCGCTGCTGGCGGCCGGTCGGGATGTGCGCGCAATCGTGCGCAACGAGGCAAAGGGCAAGACCTGGGCCGATCAGGGCTGCCAAGTCGCACTGGCGGCGATGCATGACGAGCAGGCATTGATTCGCGCCTTTGACGGGGCGGCAGCCGCGTTCATTCTGCTGCCACCGAACTTCGATCCAACGGAAGGCTTTCCCGAGTCACGCGCGATGATCGGGGCGATCCGGGCGGCGTTGCTGGCGGCCCGGCCAAAGCGCGTCGTGTGCCTGTCGACGATTGGCGCGCAGGCCCGGCAGCCCAATCTGCTGAATCAGCTTTCGCTGCTTGAGGCGGCGCTAGGCACCTTGCCGATGCCGGTAGCGTTCCTGCGCGCGGGCTGGTTCATGGAAAACACGCTCTGGGACATCGAGCCAGCCCAGGTCACCGGTGTGATTGACAGCTATTTACAGCCGCTGGACAAGCCCGTGCCGATGGTGGCTACGGCCGACGTCGGGCGGACAGCCGCCGCGCTGCTGCAGGAGGACTGGCAGGGCGTGCGCGTAGTGGAGCTTGAAGGCCCGGCGCGCGTTAGCCCGCTCGATATCGCCGCCGCGCTTTCGGCGTTACTGGGCAAGCCGGTGCGGGCGCGCGAAGTGCCGCGCCACAGCTGGGAAGACCTGTTTCGCGCACAAGGCATGCGCAATCCGCTGCCACGTGCGCAGATGCTCGACGGCTTCAACGCGGGCTGGATCCGGTTCGAGGGCGAAACCCGGAAGGGCAGCCTGCCGCTGCAAGCCGTGCTGGAAGGGTTGGCCGCCCGCAGGGATTGAGCGCGGGCGAGCGTGGGCTATTCGGCCAGTTCAAACACCACATCCTGCGCGCCTTCCCAGAGCACCTTGGTGCCTAGTGCGCGCAGGTTTTCCTTGCCTTCGACGATGGTCAGGAAGTGGTTGCCGGCGAGCTGGCCCATCTTGCTGGCGAAGCAGCAGCTGCCATAGGCCAGGATGATCTCCGTTTCACTGTATCCGCCTGGGTAGAACAGGATGTCGCCGACGGACGGATGGCTCGTGTGATTCTCGAAGCCGACCCCGAGCTTGAACTCGCCAAGCGGAATCCAGCAGCCTTCGCCGCTCCAGCGCACATGGATCAGCTTCTGGCGGTAGGGCAGGAGCTTGGAGAAGGCTGCGACGGTCTCGGGCGCGTCTGGGTGGGTTTCGGCGATGAAGGTATAGCCGGCGGCGGTGATGCGGAGTCGGGTCATATCGTTCTGAATGCGTTCGGTTGAGGGCCAGTCCATCTTATGCCAAAACCGGCTCAAGCCAGCGCTGTCATCAACGTCTGTGCCACGGCAATCAGACTCCGGTCGCTACCTTTCGGCCCGATCAGCGAAATGCCCAGCGGCGCGCCGTCGCGGCCGGACAATGGCAGGTTGAGCTGCGGAAACCCGGACAGCGGCGTCAGACACAGCGTGTGCGCCGCGGTGGTGCGATAGCTTTCCAGCGCTTCCATCGGCGTCGTGCGCAGCGGGGCGATGTCGGGCATGGTCGGCAGCACCAGAATGCTGTCGTGGCCAAGCAGACGGCCCAGATGCGCGGTGAATTCGCGGCGCACGGCAGTCGATTGCTCGAACTGCGCCGGGGTCACGCCCTTGCTGAACGCGAAGCGGCCCGCCACGTCGGGTCCGAGCTGCAATCCATAGTTTTCGATCAACGCGCCCTGGGCCTGCCACGCTTCCCACCCCTGCACGTAGCGGAACGCCCAGTACAGGTCCGACAGCGGCCGGTCGGCCACGTCCACGGGGCTGGCCTTGCCGAGGATGGCTTCGAGGCGCGCCACCGTCGGCGCCAGCGCCGCGCGGGCTTCCGGTGTGGGCAGTTCGAACAGATCGGCGGCCAGCAGCAGTTTCGGCGCGGCCGGCAGTGGGTCGCCATCGGTGCCGAACAACACATCGGCCACGCGTGCGAACGTGGCAATGTCGCGCGCGAAGAAGCCGCAGGTGTCGAGCGACTCGCAGAGCGGCATGCAATGTTGCAGCGAGATACGCCCGTGCGTCGGACGAATGCCGAACAGCCCGCAGTGGCTGGCCGGCGCGCGCACGGACCCGCCCGTGTCGGTGCCCAGTGCGAAGTCGCTGAGGCTGTTGGAGACTGCCGATGCGGACCCGGACGACGATCCGCCCGTGATGCGATCCGGCGCCGCGCCGTTGTACGGGCCGCCGTAATGATGGTTCTGGCCGTTCATGGAAAAGGCCAGTTCGTCGGTGTGCACCTTGCCGACGAACGTGGCGCCGGCGTCCAGCAGCTTCTGCACGGTGGGCGCCGTGACGGTCTTGATGCCCGAGCGCGCCAGGACGTGAGGATTGCCGCCACCGGTCGGATACCCCGCCACGTCAAACAGATCCTTGACCGCGAAAGTCAGGCCCCGCAGCGGACCGCTGGTTGCATTCGGTACCGCCGCGTCGGGATATGGCAGGAACGCGCGGGCGGGATGGGTGGCCAGGCTCATGGTGCTCAGTTTCCTTGTAGGAGGGTGTTCTAAGGTCATGCCGCGCATTCGCTGGAGGCCGGTTCGGACACCAGTATGCAGCTGACGTGGTGGTGGTTGCCGAGCGACACGGCACGCGGCACTTCAGCCATACATTCGGCACGCGCGTGCGAACAGCGCGGCGCAAATGTGCAGCCCGGTGGCAATGCCGACAGGTCGGGCGGCGCGCCGCCGATCGTTTGCAGCCTTTGGCCGCGATCCATACCGTGCTGGCGGCTTTGCAGCAGCGCGATGGTGTAGGGATGGCGCGCCTCGCGCATCAGCGTGCGGATCGGGCCTTCCTCCACGATGCGGCCGCCGTACATCACCGCCACGCGGTCGGCGATCTCCACGGCCGCGCCGATGTCATGCGTGACGAAGACAATCGACAGGCCCAGCTCGCGCTGCAGTTCGCGCAGCAGGATCAGCACCTGGATCTGCACCGTGGCATCGAGCGCTGTGGTCGGTTCGTCGGCCAGCAGGATCTTCGGTTGCGCGGACAGCGCCAGCGCAATCATCGCGCGCTGCCGCATGCCGCCCGACATCTCGTGCGGATAGGCGGCCAGGCGGCGCTCCGGGCTGGGAATCCGTACCGCTTCCAGCGCCTTCAGGGCCAGCGCCTTCGCCTCCGGCTTAGATACCTTGCGGTGCGTGCGGATACATTCGACGATCTGCTGCCCGACGGTATAGACCGGATCGAGTGCCAGCAATGGCTCCTGGAACACCATCGCGATGGTGCCGCCCCTCAGGCGTGCCAGCGCGCGTTTGTCGAGCTTGAGCACTTCGGCGCCATCGACGCGGATGTCTCCGGACATCGTAGTGCGGCGCGGTGGATGCAGACGCATCAGGGCGCGCAGTGTCACGCTCTTGCCGGAGCCCGATTCACCGATCAGCGCCACGGCTTCACCGGGTGCGACGTCGAGCGATACGCCATTCACGGCCTGGATCGTCTTGCCGCCGCCCGAGAACGTGACCCGCAGATCGCGCACCGACACGGCGGGAGTCGTGGCCGAGGCGACGGTAGCGGTAGTGGAGGTAGTGGACATCTTGATCTCCCGCGAATTCAGGGCGTGGCGGTGTGCAGGCCCGGCGCCATGCGGCGCAAGGGCAGCGAATGACCGCCATCGGGCATCGCCATCAGGCAGGATACGGGATGACCGGCGAGCTGATCGGACAGCACGGGCTTGCGGCGTTCGCAAACCGGCTCGGCGCGCGCGCAGCGCGGATGGAAGCTGCAGCCAGACGGCGGGTTGATGGGGTTCGGCGGATCTCCGGCCAATGGCGCGGCCAGCGTACGGTGATCGGGGTCCATCGACGGCATCGACGCCAGCAGGGCGCGGGTGTACGGGTGCGCGGGGTTGGCATAGACCGATTCGGTATGGCCGACTTCGACCACCTTGCCGAGATACATCACCATCACGCGGTCGCAGAGGTAGCGGACCACGTTGAGGTCGTGGCTGATGAACACGTAGGTCAGGTCGAATTCGGCCTTGAGATCGAGCAACAGGTTCAGCACCTGTGCCTCCACCGATTTGTCGAGCGCGGAAACCGCTTCGTCCAGAATCACGAGCCGTGGCCGAGGCGCCAAGGCGCGGGCGATATTTACACGCTGGCGTTGCCCGCCCGACAGCTCATGCGGATAGCGCCCGGCAAATCGTCTGGGTTCCAGTCCCACACGGTCGAGCAGATAGCGCGCGCGTTCGGTGGCTTCCTTCGGCGGCACGCCATGCACGCGCGGTGTAAATGCAATCGATTCCTCGATCGTCAGCCGCGGATTCAGCGACGAATAGCTGTCCTGGAACACCATCTGCACCTGGCTGCGGAACGCCTTCATCGGCAATTGCGGCGACCCCACGCCCTGCGCGTCGAAGATCAGCTCGCCGCTGTCGTGCGGGGTCAGTTGCATCAGCAGGCGCGCCGTGGTGGATTTGCCGCAGCCCGACTCGCCCACCACGCCGAGCGTTTCGCCCTTCAGCACGTCGAAGCTGACGCCATCGACCGCACGAACGACGTCGCCCGGACGGAACGGGATTGCCGACTTCAGCGGAAAGTGCTTGACCAGATCGCGGGCGATGACCAGCGGCTGGGCAGGGCCGCCGACATCGTCCGGCGCTGGGGACATTGGCGTCTCGGTCATGCTCACTCCTTGATTTCCATTGCCGAGCGGATGCCATCGGCCAGCAGGTTGAACGAGATCGATGTCATGAAAATCATGGCGCCGGGCAGCGCGGCCACCCACGGCTGCGTGTAGATGGCCGTGCGCAGCGTGTTCAGCATCAGGCCCCATTCGGGCTCTGGCGGCTTGACGCCGAGACCCAGGAACGACAGCCCCGAGGCCAGGATCATCGACACCGAGATCAGGCTGGTGGCGTAGACGAAGATCGGACCGAGCACGTTGTTGAGAACGTGCGCGCGCACGATGGTCAGCGGCGATGCGCCCGATGCCCGCGCCGCGTCGACGAATTCGCGGTTGCGTACCTGCGTGGTCACGCTCTCGGCCACGCGCACGATCTGGGGCACGAATACGATGGTCAGCGACAGCAGCGCGTTACCCACACCGGCGCCCAGCGTGCCGGACAACGCAATAGCCAGCAGCACCGACGGAAACGCATAGAGGATGTCGGTCAGACGCATGATGATGGTATTGGTCCAGCCACCTGCGTAGCCTGCCACGATGCCGATGGCGCTGCCGATCACAAAGGCCAGCAGCACGGGCGTGATGCCCATGAACAGTGACAGGCGCGCACCGAGCATGAGACGCGACAGCATGTCGCGGCCCAGCTCGTCGGTGCCGAGCGGATAGCCCTCGAACCCGATCGGCTTCAGCCGCTTGAGGATCGAGGATGCATATGGGTCGGCTGGCATGAGCGCGGGCGCGAAGATCGCCATCACGATCAGCGCAAGCAGGACCAGCGCCGCGATCATCGCGAGCTTGTTACGCAGCAGGCGACGGCCCACGGTGGCCCAGTAGCCGGGCGACCGCTCCACGGGCAGTGGCGCAACGGCCTTGTTCAATGTCATTTCCATGCCGGCATCCTTGGTTCCGTTGCTCAGTTGCGTTGAATTCGGGGATCGAACAGCGTCTGCAACGCATCGACCAGCAGGTTCAGCATCACGAAGAAGACGGCCAGCACCAGGATCGTGCCCTGCAGCAGCGGGAAGTCGCGCTGGAAGATCGCGGAGTTGAGCAAGAAGCCGGTGCCCGGCCACGAGAACACGGTCTCGATCAGGATCGAACCACCGAGCAGATAACCGAGCTGCAGCCCCATTACCGATAGCGCGGTGGGGGCCACGTTCTTGACCACGTGGCGGAACACGGCCAGATCGGATAGCCCGCGTGCGCGCAGGCCGACGATAAATTCATTGGAGAGGATTTCCGCCACCAGCGCGCGGATGGTGCGCGCCACGATGCCCATCGGAATCACCGACATCGTCACCGCCGGCAGCACCATGTACTGGATGTGTTCCCAATCCCATGCCCAGTCGTTCGATCCGCCGGGGCCCGCGCCGGTGGCAGGCAACCAGCCGAGCAAGACCGAGAATGCAATCACCAGCACCATGCCGAGCCAGTAGTGAGGGATGCTGACGCCCAGCACGGACAGGAATGACGCGATGCGGTCGGGTACCGAATCGCGCAAGTAGCCAGCCACAAAGCCAAACAGGCAGCCGAACGTGAAGCCGATCAGCGTGGCAAGTGCTGCCAGCCGGATCGAGTTGACCACTGCCGTCGAAACTTCCGACATGACCGGGCGGTTCGTTGCGATCGAGGTGCCAAGGTCGCCATGCAACGCGCGCACCAGCCAGTGAAGAAATTGCTCGAAGAAGGGCTTGTCGAAGCCATACAGCGCGGTTAGCTGACGCCGCAATTCCTCGGATGCGTCGGGCGGCAGCACAGATACAAGCGGATCGCCGGGCGCGATATGGACCAGCGAGAAGCAGAGCAGGGCGACCCCAAGCAGGATCGGCAGCGCATACACGATGCGGCGGAGCAGGTAAGTCATGGTCTGGAGCCGGCTTGTGGGGATTGCGACGACAATTCGATACGGCTCCCCTTTCCCGTGGCGCGGGAGAGGGGAGCGGAGCGATTCAACCGCGGACTCAATCCATCGACATCGTCGCGATATCGATGAACCAGCTCTGCGGTTGCACCACGCCCTTGACCTTCTTCGAGATCGCGCGCGGGCCTACGTCGTGGGCGATCAGCACGAAGGGCGATTCCTCGACGATGCGCGCGTGCAGCTTGGCGAGCGCGGCGTCGCGGTCCTTCTCGCCGAACGAGGTACGGGCGTTTTCAATCAGCTTGTCGAACTCGGCATTGCCGAAGTAGCCCCAGTTGTTCGATACCGGCGGCTGCGTCTTGGTGCTGACAAAGCGCACCATTGCGAAGAACGGGTCCATCGCGGCAAAGCTGACGTTGATCGCGTTGGTGCCATGCGCGCTGGCGTCCTTCGCGCCGATCCGCCAGTTCGTGAACAGCGTGTTCCATTCCACGACGTCGAAGTCCACGTCGAAGAAGCACTCCTTGAGGTTCTGCTGCACGTATTCGTTCATCGGCAGCGGCTGCATCTGGCCGGACCCCGACGCCGATATCTGCACCTTGACCTTGACCGGCTTGGCGGCCGAGTAGCCGGCTTCGCTCATCAGCTTGCGCGCCGCGTTGGGGTCGTACTTGATGTCGAACTTCGGATTGCCCCACCACGGGTTGCCGGCTTCGACAATGCCCTTCGCCTCGGCCATGTAGCCGCCCAGCAGCGTCTTCAGGCCCGCGCGGTTCACGCACAGGTTGGCGGCCTGGCGCACGCGCTTGTCCAGCCACGGTGAGTTGGGCGCGAACGAAAGCTGCCACGGCCACATATGTGGCTGGGCGTTGGCGTAGACCTCGAAGCCACGGCTCTTGATCTGCGCGATCGCGTCAGGCGCGGGCGCCTCGATCCAGTCGACCTGGCCCGATAGCAGCGCCGCCGTGCGGGCGTTGGCCTCGGGCATCGGCACCATCACGACCTTGTCGATCTTCGGCGTGCGTTTGCTGTCCCAGTATGTGGCGTTCTTTGCCAGCTCCAGGCGCTCGCGCGGTACGAACTTCGTCATCTTGAACGGTCCGGTGCCCGACGCATCGGCGGCGAACGCCACCCATGCCTGCTTGGTGCGCTCGGCCGGGTCCGTCACCGATGCGGGCACGGCGGCCAGCTTCTTCTCCCATTGCGTAGGCGACGCCATGAACAGGTTCGACAGGTTGTAAGGCAGGAACGAATCCGGCTCGGACGTGACCAGCTCCACGGTCATGTCGTCGATCTTCTTCGCGCCGCGCAGTGTGGGCATGCGCGAGGCGGTGACACCCACCTGGCTCGGGTCGAACTGCTTTGCCGTCTTGTCGAGCACCTTGTTGACGTTCCAGACCACGGCGTCGGCGTTGAACGGTGAGCCGTCGTGGAATTTCACGCCCGGCCGCAGCTTGAATGTCCACTTCGTCTTGTCCTTGTCGTCGACCTTCCATTCGGTGGCGAGGCCCGGCGTCAGCAGACTCGGTCCGTTGCTCTTGGACAGGTCCCATGCGGTCAGCGCGTCGTACATCGGGATGCCGGTGAAGCGGTTGCCCTCGAAGCCCTGGTCGGGCTGGCCGAGTGTGCGCGGAATGTCGGCCGCGGTCATGCCGATGCGCAGCGTCTTGTCTGCCATCGCCACGCCGGGCAGGATCAGCAGCGACAGCGCGACGGCTGCCGGGAGCGAACGGACGGCGGCAGAAAAACCATTCACGCGGGAGGACTTGAAGGGATTCACAGGCAGGGCTCCTGATGGTGGAAGGGGAAGCGATGAACGATGTGCAGTCAACGTTCGGTCTAGCAAGTGATGTGCCAGTAGCCATGCACCATCCACGGCCGTGGTCTGCTTCTTGCTCGATCCAGGCTCGATGTTCACTGACCGCAGACAACACAAACATGGATCCGAAATTCACTCCCCGCATCAATGGCGCTCGCCTGTGGCAATCGCTGATGGACCTGGGCGCGATCGGCGCCACGCCCAAGGGCGGCGTGTGCCGCATTGCGCTGACCGAGGAAGACCGCCGGGGGCGCGACCTGGTCGTGCAGTGGTGCCGCGATGCCGGACTCGACGTGCGCGTGGATGAGATAGGCAACGTCTTTGCGCGCCGCGCCGGCACCGATCCCGATGCGCCGGCCGTGGCAACCGGCAGCCATATCGATACGCAGCCATCGGGCGGAAAATTCGACGGCAATTTCGGCGTGCTCGCGGGGCTGGAGGTCATGCGCACGCTCAATGACCTGGGCGTCGCCACGCGCGCGCCCCTGGAGGTGGCGTTCTGGACCAACGAGGAAGGCACGCGCTTCACGCCGGTGATGATGGGTTCGGGCGTGTTTGCGGGCGTTTTCGACGCCGGTTTCGCTCATGCGCAGCAGGACCGTGAAGGTGTCAGCGTGGGCGATGCGCTGCAGGCGATCGGCTATCGCGGCGCGCACCCCGCTGGCGTGGTGCCGGGCGGCATGTATGCGGCCTACTTCGAAGCGCATATCGAGCAGGGGCCGGTGCTGGAGGCGGCAGGTCTGCCCGTTGGCGTGGTCACGGGCGCGCTCGGCCAGCAGTGGTACGACGTGACCGTCACCGGCCAGGACGCCCATGCTGGCCCCACGCCGCTGGCGTTGCGACACGATGCGATGCTGGCCTCGGCGCGCATGATCGAGGCGGTCAACCGCATCGCGCGGGACGAGGCGCCGCATGGGCGCGGCACCGTGGGTTTTGTCGAGGTCACGCCCAATTCGCGCAACGTGATTCCCGGCCGCGTCGATTTCTCCGTGGATTTTCGCAACCTGTCGCAGGACGGACTCGATCGCATGGATGCCGCCATGCGTGCCGCGTTTGCGGGCATAGCCGACGCGGCCGCGGTCACCGTCGTGGTGCGTCAGGTCGTCAAGTTCGAACCCTGCCAGTTTGCGCAGGCATGCGTGGACAGCGTCCGGCGCGCGGCGGCGTCGCTGGGCTTGCCGCATATGGATGTGGTCAGTGGAGCGGGGCACGACGCCGTGTACGTCGCGCAGCGCGCGCCGGCGGGCATGATTTTCGTGCCGTGCAAGGACGGCATCAGCCATAACGAACTGGAGGACGCACTGCCCGAGCATATCGAGGCTGGCGCCAACGTATTGCTGCAGGCGATGCTGGAGCACGCCCGCTAACGCTGGGAAACGCTGGGTAATGCCGGGTGACGCAGCGCCGCTGGCGACGAGTCGCCCGGTCTTTTTGCCGTGCAAGCCGGCCCATGCACCACGATGGCCGGACCTTGCACCAAGGCATGAACCATCACGTGGCACGGCGTGAAGTGGCGTCACCTCCCGCTGCTTGGTGTTTACCCCTATGAGATTGGCGGTTGTGTACAGTGAAATATCACACTAGTATCACAACAACTTCAACGCAGACGCTGACGCTGTCAGTTCCATCTCGTGGCCAATCCAATCCGTCTCGTCGGCAGCGCCGACGCACCCGCCGTGCCCACGCCCGCCCAAAGTGGCGCGGCCATGCGCGAGCAGGCTTATACCGAAATCAAGCGCCGCATCATTTCGTGCGAATTCCGCCCGGGCGAGCCGCTGAATGAAGCCCAGGTGGCCGCCCTGATCGGTCTGGGCCGCACGCCGGTACACCAGGCCCTGCATCGGCTGGAAGTGGAAGGGCTGGTGTCGATCCTGCCGCGCAAGGGCGTGCTGGTCACGCCGCTGTCCCTGAACGAAGTGCTCGACATGATCGAAGTGCGCGCCACCAACGAGGTGCTGTGCGCCACGCTGGCTTGCGAGCGCGGCCACGACAGCGATTTCAAGGCGATGCGTGACATCGTCGACCGTTCGCCCGAGCTGATTGCCCGCCGCGATATTCCCGCGCTGGCATCGCTGGACCTGAAGTTCCATACCGCCATGTCCGCCGCGTCGCGCAACCGCGTGCTGGCCGAACTGCTGCGCGGCCTGCACGAGAAACAGGCGCGCTTCTGGTTCCTCTCGCTGTCCGATCCGCAGCACCTGGAGAACGTCTACCAGGAGCATCTGGAGATCGTCGACGCCCTGGAGCGGCGCGACGTACCGGCAGTGCGCGAGGCCATCCGCGAACACATCGACGAATTCCGGAAGAACATCATCCGGACACTCTGACCCGAACTTTTCCCTCGTAACAAAGGTAGTACGCAATGCCGACACTGCATCTCAAGGTAGCCGGCGGGGGCGCGCTCGCCCTCGACATCGAACGACTGATCATCGCCGGCTGGACCGGCCGCGACATGGAAGCCGTCCAGCACCATATCGACGAACTGAAGGCCATTGGCGTGAAGCCGCCCGCCAGCGTGCCGACGTTCTATCCGCTGGCCGCCCAACTGCTGACCACCGATGACGTGCTCGAAGTACCGCGCGACGATTCATCGGGCGAGACCGAATTTGTGCTGCTGCAGGACGCCGATGCGCTGTACGTGGGCATCGGCTCGGACCACACCGACCGCAAGGTCGAAGCGTATGACGTGACCGTATCGAAGCAGATGTGCGCCAAGCCGATGGGCCGTGACGTATGGCGCTTCGACGAGGTGGCCGATCACTGGGACGTTCTGGAAATGCGCTGCTGGCGCGTCCGTGACGGCCAGCGCGCGCTGTACCAGGAAGGCAAGGTCACGCGACTGCTGGACCCGCGCGACCTGATCGAACGCCTGACCGGCGAATCGCAACTGCCGCCGGGCACCGCGATGTTCTGCGGCACGCAGGCCGTGATCGGCGAGATGGGTCACGGCGAGTCGTTCGAGGTGGAACTGCATGATCCCGTGCTGAATCGCAGCCTGCGCCACGCTTATCGCGTGGAAACGCTGGCCGTTGCCGAATGAGTGCGGCCATGACAGCCCCGACCATTGCCGAACTGGCTGCCGCGCTGGCAGCGGGACGCACCACCAGTGTCGCGCTGACGGAAGACGCGCTGGCCAATATCGACCGCCATATCAAGGCGGGCGGCACCGCGTTCATGAGCGTCGACGCCAAGGGCGCACTCGCACAGGCCCATGCCGCCGACCAGGCGCGTGCGGCTGGCTATGTGGCGTCGCCGTTGGCCGGCTTGCCGGTATCGATCAAGGATCTGTTCGATGTGCGAGGTCAGGTGACGCGCGCCGGCTCCAAGGCGCTGGACGGTAGCGCTCCGGCGCAGGCCGACGCACCAGCCGTGGCGCGACTGCGCGCAGCGGGTGCCGTGCTGATTGGCCGCACCAATATGAGCGAGTTCGCGTTTTCCGGCTTGGGGCTGAATCCCCATTACGGCACGCCGCGCACCCCGTTCGACCCGGACCGCATCAGCGGCGGATCGACATCGGGCGGCGCAGTGAGCGTGGCGGAGCAGATGGCCGTGGCCGCGCTGGGCACCGACACGGGTGGCTCGATCCGCATTCCGTCCGCGTTCTGCGGATTGACCGGCTTCAAGCCGACGGCGCGCCGCGTGCCGCTGGACGGCGCCGTGCCGCTGTCGACATCGCTCGACTCGGCCGGCCCGCTGGCGCGCTCGGTGGCGTGCTGCGCGGCCGTGGACGCCGTGCTGAGCGGCGAGACGCTCGACACTCGCGCTGCCGACCTGCGCGGCTTGCGCTTCTACGTGACGCGAGACTTCGTATTCGACGGCGTGGAAGCCGAAGTGGCGCAGGCGTTTGAAGCCACGCTGGCGAAGCTGTCGGCACGGGGCGCGCAGATCGTCGAGTTCGCATTTCCCGAGTTGCGCCGATTGCCGGAGATCAACGCTGCTGGCGGCCTGACGGCTGCCGAGGCATGGACCTGGCATCGCGCGCTGCTGCAAGGGAAGGGCGACCAGTACGACCAGCGCGTGGCGCAACGCATCCGCCGTGGCGAGAAGCTGAGCGCCACCGATTACATCGTATTGCTCGGCGAGCGCCGCGCGATGCAGCAACGTGCCGCCAACCTGCTGCGTGACGCCGATGCATGGCTGATGCCGAGCGTGGCGATACGTCCGCCGCGTCTGGACGCCCTCGAACGCGATGAAGACTTCTTCGCGATCAACGGCCTGGTCCTGCGCAATCCGAGCGTCATCAATTTCCTCGACGGCTGTGCGGCGTCGTTGCCGATGGGCGAGGGCATGGGCCTGGGTGTCTGCGGCTTGCATGGCGCCGACGCACGGGTGCTGCAAGTGTCCGCGGCCATCGAGCAGGCCCTGCAGTAGCCACGTAATACCGGCCGGAATTCCACGGCCACCGCATGCGCCAGCACAGCGCCCAGCGAGAGGGCTTCGCCAACGTAGCGAAGCCCCGCCAACCACACCCAAGGAGTAGTCACCGATGTCTTCCGTGATGACCGGCGCCCCGAGCGCCCTGGAGAACCTGCCGCCCGCGGAACTGGCGCAGCAGCGCAACGAGGCGTACCGCAAGATCACCGTGCGCCTGATTCCGTTCCTCGTATTCCTGTTCATCCTGGCCTGGATCGACCGCGTCAACGTGGGCTTTGCCAAGCTGCAGATGCTGCAGGACCTACAGTTCAGCGAAGCCGTGTACGGGCTGGGCGCGGGGATTTTCTTCATCGGATACTTCCTGTTCGAAGTACCGAGCAACCTGCTGCTTGAAAAGATCGGTGCGCGCAAGACGCTGGCGCGGATCACCATCCTGTGGGGCCTGGCCTCGATGGCGATGATCTTCGTGAAGACGCCGACGCAGTTCTACGCGCTGCGCTTTCTGCTGGGCATCTTCGAGGCGGGCTTCTTCCCCGGCGTGGTGCTGTACCTGACCTACTGGTTCCCGGCCGCCCGCCGCGCGCGGATCAATGGCCTGTTCATGACTTCGTTCGCGATCGCAGGCGTGATTGGCGGCCCGCTTGCCGGGTTCATCATGAGCACGATGGACGGAGTGGATGGCCTGGCCAACTGGCAATGGCTGTTCGTGATCGAGGGTATTCCGTCGGTGCTGGCCGGTATTGCCGTGCTGATGTACCTGCCGGAAAAGCCGGTCAACGCCAAGTGGCTGACGCAGCGGGAGCAGGACATCGTCACGCGCGACATCGAGAGCGAATCGCGCGATCCGGCCAAGCACTCGGCGCTCCGGGACGCATTTGCCAATGCTCGTGTGTGGATCTGCGCGGCAATCTATTTTTGCGTGGTGAGCGGCAATGCAACGATCGCGTTCTGGTCGCCGTCGATCATCAAGGAACTGGGCGTGCAAGGCAATCTGCAGATCGGCCTGGTCTCGGCCATCCCGTTTGTGGCAGGCACGATTGCGATGGTGCTGAACGGCATCCATTCGGACCGCACCGGCGAGCGCCGCATGCACTGCGCGCTGGCCACGCTGCTGGCGGCGGTGGGCCTGACGCTGACCGGACTCTGGCTGCACAGCGCCGTACTGGCCCTGGTGGCGCTGACCGTAGCGTCGATTGGCATCCTGGCTGCATTCCCGGTGTTCTGGTCGCTGCCGTCGGCCTTCCTGGCCGGCACGGCCGCCGCCGGGGGCATCGCGCTGATCAATTCGATCGGCAACCTGGCCGGTTTTGTGGCGCCATACATGATCGGCTGGTTCAAGACCACGACCGGCCGGCTGTCGTCGGGTCTGTATTTCGTGGCGGCCCTGGAGGCCTGCGCAACCGTGCTGGTGATCGCCTTCATTCGCGCCCGGCAGTGATTGCGGCGGGGATTGTCAGGCGGGCGGGCAGGGGGCTGGATTCCCTGTTCGCCTTGCGCTACAATCCGCTTCCTTATTGAGCCGCCGACGGAAGTTACGCCAGCGGCACGAACCGGATTCCGGCGCACCATGCGCCAAGCAAGCCACGAAGAAGGAAAGGCGGGCAGTTCGAGCCGCCTTTTTTGCTTTGCGGACCCGGTTCCAGGACTGCGAGGGTGGCGAAATTGGTAGACGCACCAGGTTTAGGTCCTGACGCCAGCAATGGTGTAGGGGTTCGAGTCCCCTCCCTCGCACCAAATACCAAAGCCACACGGCACCCAAAAACGCCGCAACCCACGGTAATACAAGGGTTCGCGGCCCGCCGTGTGGCTCTCCAGACCCCTTGAAATTCCGCACAAAACCTCACTAAACTACGCATCATTACGCCGAATTTACGCTGAGGTTACGCATGGCTTCCTTCCGGAAGGTCAAGAATGGCTGGCGCGCCGAGGTCTATGTGCAGGGCACGCGCGACTCGAAGAACCTCGATACCAAGGCGGAGGCCCAAGCTTGGGCCTCCCAGCGCGAGACTGAACTGCGTTCGATCAGCGGCGGGACGGGGAGCAAGACCCACACCGTGCGCGACGTGCTGAAGACCTACGCCGAGAAGGTGAGCCCGGCCAAGAAGGGCGAGCGGTGGGAGGTCATCCGGCTGGACCTCATTGGCGACATTGTCGTCCTGGGGCGGAAGTTCGGAGACATCAAGCTGGCGGACCTCCAGCCAGCCCACATTGCCGCCTGGCGCGACGTCAGGCAGCGGGGGACGGACGAGCAGCCGGGTATCGCCGGCGCTTCGGTTTCGCGCGAAATGTCCCTGATTTCTCACGCCTTCAAAGTGGCGCATGAGGAATGGGGCTGGCTGACACACAACCCCATGAAAAACGTCCGGCGGCCGCCTGACTCGCCGCCGCGCGACCGGCGCATCTCCGACAAGGAGATCGAGGACATGACCCTGGCCCTGGGCTACTACGAGGGTCACCCTGTCGCCTTGTCGTCTCAGCGGGTGGCGGTGGCGTTTCTGTTGGCCATCGAAACGGCCATGCGCTCTGGCGAGCTGCTGGGCCTGACCTCCCACACGGTCGACCTGGAGCGGCGCGTCGCCCATCTTCCGATGACCAAGAACGGCGGTGCCCGGGACGTGCCTCTCTCCACGCGCGCCATCGAGCTGCTCAAGATGCTGCCGGAAGTGGACGACGGCAAGCCGCTGTTTGCGTTGCCGGCCGCCAGCCGGGATGCCCTGTTCCGGAAGGCAAAGAAAAAGGCCGGCATTGCCGACCTGACATTTCACGATACCCGCCATGAAGCCATCACCAGGCTCTCGACGAAGCTCGACGTGCTCGCGCTGGCCCGGATGACCGGGCACACGAACCTCAGCGAGCTGCGGACCTACTACAACGAGTCCGCCGCCGAGCTGGCGCTGCGGCTGGGCTAGTCCGGCTTGCGAGGGCGGCCCATCTTGCCGCCCTGGTACGACTCCACCCACTTGATGACCTCGATCGCCTTCCAGCGCGGCTGAGCCTTGCCGAGGCTGCCCGGGTTTGGAAGGCGGATCGGTACCGGGAAGCCGGGCACGTTCACCACGCGCTCGCGCACGACCTTGGCGGGCCGCTGCAGGTATTCGCCGATCTCTTTCGTCGACCACAGCTGCGCCTCAAGCGGGATGTGGGCCATCGGACGGATTCGCTTGTCCAGTTCTTCAATGATGCGGTCGAGTAGTTCTTGTTCGCTCATTTCTCACTCCATTCCTGCGTTACATCATCCACGGGAGGCCCTGCGCGGCAGCGCGAGCCTTCCGTTCTGCCAATTCGGCTTCGAGTGCCGCGTCCAGCGCGGCGGGATTGTCGGCAAGGCTCCCGTGGGTGTCGCAAAGCTCGACATAGCGGTCGACTGCGGGATTCCAGTTCTTGGCCAGGTGGACGATCACGGCCCCAGGCTTGGCCTCGGAGCGCCGGCAGACGTGGCACTTGTTCTGGTATTTGCGTTCGCCCACCGGGCGCGCGTTGCGGATCTGCGGATACTTCGCGCGCTCGATGGCCACCTGGTCGTCCGTCAGCGCCTCGGCGGCCAGCTGCAGGGCGGGCATGGTCGAAAAGCGCTGCTCGGGGAGCGCCTCCAGCCAGAACGAGTTGACGAAGGGTTTGCCAAACGACTCGCGGCGCGCATCCAGGTGAACGCCAAAGCCATCCTGATCGGCATAGCGGTAGAAGGCCAGGCCGTTGGCACCGTGACCGTGGGCGGACGAGTAGAGGTTGAGGTCGTCAGGGATGTTCATGGCTATGGCCTGTCGTCGGTGCCGCATCCCCCTCCGCCCCGCCATTCCCCGCAGACGGGGCGGCGCGCTTGGCGTTGATGGCGTTCCATTCGGCGGTCGTGCGCAGCGGTAGGCTAGGGTTCTGGTGGAATACCGTCTCCACGATCCATTCGCCGAACGACGTCATGCCATATCGTCCAAAGCCCAGCGATTGCACGACGCCCAGCTCTGCAAGCCGCTTCATCTCCGCTTTCGAGTTGGTATAGCCGTCCGCATCGAAGTCATCGCACTGATTCTTGAAATTGAACAGCATGGCGAAATCGTCTTCGCTGATGAATCGTGCCTCCCCGCCCCCAGGCTGGCTGGCGCTCTCCAGTTCGCGGCGTAGCGCGTCGCGTTCGTCCCGGAGCTTGCGCACTTCTTCTGCCTGCGGGCTATTCCACTTGCTGCCGTACATGCCGGTCCGCGAGAGGTTAGCGTCCGGGTGCCGAGCCGCCACGCCGCAGGTAATCACCTTGTGCTCAACCAGCTTTGCGTGCTTCGCAAATGCATCGCGGTCGCGTTCCAGTATCCGGATGCGGGCGATCATCGACGTGATCTGGCACACCTCGCGCTCATCCTGCTGCGTCTCTGGGGGCTGCATTCCAGCGGAGATTAAAGAGTCGGCAGCATCAATGCAGCGTTGCGCTTCTCTTGAAAAACCATGTGTATCGAAGCCATAACCGTTTTCCCACATGTTCATGGCGGTCCGCGCGAGTCTAATAGCCCGAACAATCCGCTGGTCAATGGCCGCCTCGCGCTCATCCTGGGCTGGTCGTACCTGCTGGGGGCGGCGTAGCAGTCGGATCACGTCCCCAATTGCAGCGGCGCTATCACCGTTGTCCGCGCGAGCGTCCCCATAACGCTGGATTGCGCAAATGATCTCTTCCGACACCTTCTGCGCCTCTCCTACCGCATTAAGTGCTTCTCGCGCCGTACGTTGCAAATGGTCCGCGAACTGTTTAGGTGTTGCAGTAAGAGACGTCGAATATGCTATGTCTTTCAGAGCTTCGTGAAGAGCCTGGATTGCATCGCTGACCTGCTGCTCAGCACCCTTCAGCGGCTTGCACTCGTGCAACGCGTTATAGGCAAGATTCGCCACAGTACGCAATGACAGGCGCTCATCCTGCTGCGCCGATGCGCGACGGTGGTCGATTTTGCGTGAATCGCCCGCAAAGCCTTGCTGCGCCTCGGTCAGGGCCGATGCTGGCGAGCATGGCTCGCTGCACTCGTTACTACAGGCGCCGACCGTTCCGTCACACTGCACCCCCGCGCCCACTTCCCTAGGCTGGCGGTACAGTGGCGTCGTGAAGGCTGCCGCCGTGCTTGCGTGCATTCCTCGTTTTTGTTCGTCGGTCACGACCCGATGCGCCGTAGCCTCGCTGCCAGCGCGCAAGGTTCCATCATCAAGCCATGCTGCGACTTCCCCTGGCTGGCAGCAAACCAACGCACGCAGCTTTTGCCAATTGATGCAGTTGTGCAAAGGGCCTCCCTCGCACTGAAAATCCATGTCTTCGATCTTTTCGATCAATGCCGTGATGGCGCGGTTTTCTACTTCCTCAGGCTGGCGAGGGGCGGCGAGGAATCCCGCAAGCGCGGCATCATATTCTGCGCGTTCAATATCGCCTGCCGAATAGTTCGCGCGCTGATGCGATGGCAGTTCCGAACGGATTTCGGGCCATGCCTTTACAAATTGATCTAGCCCATCCCCCGCTGGGAGCGAGGGGGCGGCGATGGTTTCGTCTATGGCGCGCAGCAGGGCGGTGCGGTACTGCCCCATACTCTGGTGTGTGGCGGCGAGAAAGTCGTCGGCAGCCCACTTACGAAGGTCGGCGAGTGTCATTGGAACAATCTCCCGTGAATAGCATCCAGCCTCTCCACCTCGTCGGCGGTCAGGTCTACGATGCGGCAGGTCTTGGTCTTCTCTTTGAGGTCACGGACGAAGCTGATCTCGTCCATGCGGAGCAAGCGCGTATCGATCTGCCGCGTCAGACGGTCGATCATCGTCGCGGTGCTGACGATTCCCATCGGGCGTTCTCCTTCTGCGATCCGCTGCATCCAGCGGTAGGTTTGATGCGCGCCCCAGGCCATTGCTGCCAGAAGCGCGACATGGGCGGTGATGGCAAAGGCGAGAAGTGTCATGACGACCTTCCTTCCGCCTTGCGATACGCTTTGGTGAGTCCGAAGTCGACGGCGTGACCGCGACTGCGGATTAGCTTGGCCAGTCGCGCACGGTCCGCATGGCTGGCCGTTGCCTGCCTGGCGATGCCGAGGTAACTATTGGCGGCGGCGTAGACATCGCAGGCCGGCATCTGTGCCAGCCGTTGGGCGCCAACATTCAGCGTCCGGCGACGGGTGTGCCGCGCCCAGGGGCGAACCACTTGGCCAACGAAGTCGACGCCGCGGGAAACGGTCTGCAGGATCGTCTTTGACGGATTAAGGCGAGCATGCAGCTGGCGCGGCAGAAAGTCGTTGATACGCGCCAGCGCGGCGTTCAGCCACTGAGGCGACTCGTGCAGCAGCACGAAGTCATCCACGTACCGGATGTAGTGCCGGCAGCGCAGCTCGTGTTTCACGAACTGATCCAGCTCGTTGAGGTACACGTTTGCGAAGAACTGACTGCTCAGGTTGCCGATGGGCAGCCCGAAGGAAGCCGGTTGCTCCATGAGCTTCTTGTGCGGCGGAACGAGAGACATCATCGAACGATCGCCGAGGTAGGCAAAATCGGCCCGTGGATCGTGCATCAGCACGAGTTCCGTCAACGATCGCCAGAATGGCTCGGGAATCTTCGCGCGCAGCAGCTGCAGCAGAACGCCTTTGTCGATGCTGACGAAGAAATTCGCCAGATCGCATTTCAAGTAGAACGCGGGCTGCGACCAGTTTTGCGTGATGCTGCGAACCTTTGCTTCCAGGCGCTGAGCGGCGTACAGCGTGCCGCGCCCTTTGATGCAGGCGCAGGAATCGGCGATGAACGACCGTTCGAAACGTGGGCCGATCTTCTTGTACAGCAAGTGATGCACGATGCGATCGCGGAACTCTGCGGCCCATACCTCGCGTGCCTTTGGCCGCGTGATGACGAAGCACTTCGACCGGCCGGGTGTATAGGTGCCGTCGGTGAGCTCGTCGTACAGGGTTCGCAGGTTGCACTCCAGATTGACCTCGAAAGCCAACGCGCTGGCGCTGTTTCGCTTTGTGCGGCGGCAGTCGATGTAGGCTTCGAGCAGTTCGTAAAACGAGAAGGGGGCGCTTTCGTTCCAATCTGCGGACGGCGCGAGCGCGAAGCTCGTTGTTCTGGTGGTTGTTGTTCTGGTTGCCGTTGTTGAAGTTCTGATACCAGGCCCAGCCGTATCCATCATGCTATCCACGTCGCCCGGCCGATTGCTCGACTGGGAAACTGCGCCGGACGCTGCCCGGAAACTACCGGAGGTATCCGTGATGCGCCTGTCGGTGGCCTCGTGAGCCAGCGGCATGACCAGATTGAAAGATCGCTCAGCCATGAAAGCCTTGACCTCCACGGAGCGGGCGATTGATTGCGGACTTTCTCCATGCAGTGGCCTGCTTCCCGATGCTCGTTGTCAGCTCGACCGCTCGGGCGTATGAGCGGCTGTCGATCTTCCGCTTGTTGAAGCCGAGTCGAAGGAGAGGGTTGATCACCTGCAGGCGCTCGATAAGCTCCGTCAGGTGCTGAGACTTGTCTTCGGCAACATTGGTGCGATACACGAGCACGATGATCTCGGTGCACTCCGTGCTGATCTTCTCGCCGATCGTGCGCTTGAAGTCCCGTTGCATGTTCGTGACGACATCAGTCACGACATCCAGCAGCTCTTCTGCGGCGCGATAGATCGGCAATTGAGTGTGCAGAGCCACGATGGATTAAATGGTTAAATTACTGAAGGAATGAATCTGCGGACGGCGCGAGCGCGAAGCTCGTCGCTCTGGAGGCAGTTGCCCTGGCTGCCGTCGCCGAAGTCCTGACACCAGGCCCAGCCGTCGTTTTCCTCATGCTCCTCGCCGGACCAGTACCAGGCCGATTCGAACTCGCCCTTCAGGTTGGCGAACAGGAGCGACTGCTCGCGGCGCGTGGGAAGCGAGGCATCGCGGTCGCCAGCCCATATGCAGGCGTCCTTCCAGCTGACGCTCTCAGCCTCGCCGGGCAGCAGGATGAGGTGATAGTCCGGCTGACCTTCTTCGCCGAGCGCGAGGCCTGCGTAGCGCTCGCCTGGTGCGAGCGGGATCTTCACGCCGGCGACGGAGTACTCCGTGGGCAGCGGCTGCTTGCGGAAGGCCTCGATCATTGCTGCTACGCGCGAATGTGCGGACTCGATCTGTTCAAGCGTGATCATGTGATGCGCTCCAGAGGAATGGATTAAGGGTTAAATGGGCAATCTGCGGACGGCGCGAGCGCGAAGCTCGGAGCGCTGGTGGAAGCTGTCCTGGGTGCCGTGGAAGAAGGTCTGAGACCAGGCCCAGCCGGGATCGTCGGCATCCTCCTCGTTCGACCAGTAAGCGGCTTGCTCGAACTGGTCGCGGTGCTTTGCGTAAGCGACTGCCTGTTCGGTGCGCGTCGGAAGATCGCCGCCAACGCTCTTGGCCCATTCGAGTGCGTCCTTCCACGTCGCGCGGGTTTCGCCGGGCAGCAGGATTGTGTGCATCACATCTCCATTCGCATCGACGAGGCCGCAGAGGTAGACCTCGCCTTCGGCGAGCGGTGGGATTTTGATTTGCTGCATGCTTAGTCCTATTGAGTTGCGTAGGTACTGCGTTGGGCCGGGGACCGGCCGTGCCGCTTTCCCCGGTTGGTCAGGCCGCCTCTTCGAGAGGGAAGAGGGTGGGCGTGTCGTCGAGCTGATCCACCTGGTGGCCGTTGATGTCCGAGTGGACAATCACGCCATCGAAGCGAACCCATCGCACGCGGGTCTCGCCATTCGGGCCGGCGCCGCGGAACAGGTGGGTAGGGCTGGCAATGATCTGGGCGCGCTCGCCAGGGTCTTCCTGGCTCTCGACCGTCAGTCGCACGGCGCGCTTGATATATTCCAGTTCGAGGTTGTCCATCGTCTGGACATCGCCCTTGCGTGCCGCTCTGGCGGCCTTGCGCTTGATCTCGTCAATGGTCATGATGAACTCCAGTTACATGCGCATCGGTTGGAGCAGGCCGCGCCACGAGCCGTCCTGCAGGAGGTAGGAGGGTGGCGGGCCGTTTTCTGGCTGCACCCACGAGAGGGACACGTCCTCGGTCTTCACTTGCCCAAGGAGCCGCATCAGTTGGGACCCGACGAAAGATGCGTCGAGATGGGATTCCATCGCTACTTCCTTGAGCTCCAGATCCGCCTCGACGGAGTGCGCCTCGCTGGAGATCGTCAGAGAGCAGTAATTCCCGTCCTGCTCCATCCGGATAATTCCGTCGACGCTATCGAAGGTCCGGTGCAGCGGGCACACCTTTACCAAGTCGTCGCGGCTGAAGGTGACGAACTGGTTCGGGTTGGGGAGGAGGCGCTTCCAGTCGATGTACTTGCCTGGCGCCAGGGTGCAAATCACCTGGACGTGTGCATTACTGGCCAGTAGGTGTCCCTTGTAGACCTCGAAATGGTCCGCGCCGATGCTGGCGAGGATCGATGCGGACGCGTCGGGAATGGCGACGCCAAACTTCGGCACGCTCGCGCCGAAAGCGGCCGGCGTTACGGGGACCACGTTGGTGGCCATCGTGAGGCCATCGCAGCCGACCAGGTGAGCAGACTCGCCATCGCACTCGATCCAGAGATTGCGAAGAATCGGCTTATCAATGCGACCTTGCGCGGCGATGGCAAACGACACGGTGCCGATCTTGCCGGTAAGGTCTGGCGCATCGAACACGGCTTCCGGCTCACCATCCAACTTCGGCATCGGGAAAATGTCGCCAGGCAGGGTCGGTACACTCATGCGAGTGCGGCCTGCGCGGGCGACGATCTTGCCCTTATCGCTGGTGAAGGTGATGGAGGCTGCCCCAAGGCTGCAGATGGCGTTCAGCTTGTCGGCAGGCAGGCAGAGGTCGACATCCTCGTCGACGCTCGCTTCGGCGCTCGCAGTGACCGTCAGGTAGCCTGAGGAACCGATCAAGCGGATGCCCCCAGTGTCAGCTCTGCCGGCGACGCGGACATGGGTGAAGGCGGGCAACGGCGACTTCGGCAGCACCGCCAGGTTGGCGGCCTTAAAAGCGTCGCCCAGTGCTTTTCCAGTAATGGAGAACATCTTTGTATCCGTGGTGGTTGGTCAGTGGAGGCGGACGAGGACGGGTGCGCCGTTGATCCAGCGGCCTGTGACCTTGAAGCCTTCGGCGCGGCGGGCGCGCACGTATTCCTCCCAAGTGATGTCGGGATTCATGACTGCCTCCAGATAGGGGTAGCGGTGGGCGCTTCAGGGTTGAGCGCGGCATAGAGGCCGGAGAGGGCGATAACGCCGATGGCGGTACCGACCCAGAAGGCGATGGCGCGGAGGAGCTTCACGCGGCGCCTCCGGTTGCTTTGGCGATTGCGGCACGCCGCTTGGTGGCAACCATGACCTCGCAGTCCCACTCCGGATCAATTGCGCCAGCGGCTTCGCGGGCCCGCCACTCTTCCTCTGCCTGGAGCGCGTCGAGCAGATCCGGCGAACTGACCACCAGATTGATGTTTGCCTCGATCTCTTCCTCGGTCAGACCGATGGTCTTGATGACCAGCACATGCTTGTTGCGGCCCGACCAGACGACGGGGTACTTGGCTGCCGGGCGGATATTGCGGTGCCAGGGGCCGGGGGTGTGCTTGGCGGTCATGCTGCGCTCCCGATGGCCTTTGCGATCAGCATCCCGAGGAACGCAACTATCGGCAGGATGACGTAGAGGAGGAGGGCGACGACGAGTGCGTAGCGGTTCATGCTGCGCCCCCGGCTTTGTTGATCAGGGCGGCACGCTCGCTGTTGCGTGTAATGTCGGCGGCGCCGCTCAGACCATCGTGGCCGCAGCGCTCTGCCAGCACGCGCATCTGGTTGACGGACATGATCGAGAGGCAGCGGCTCATGATCTTGTGGGCCAGCTGCAGCTCGCGCAGCATCTCCGCGTCGAGGTTGGCCAGATCCGCCTGGTGGTGGGCGGCTTGGGCGGGCGTCATGCTGCCTCCTTGACTTCAGCCGGAGCTTCGGCGCGCGCCAGGTCTTTCGGCGCCATATACATGCGCAGGCGAAGGCGGCCCTTCTTGAAGTGGATCGTCGCCGTTTGAGCACTGGTTTCATCGCGCTCGCTGACTACGAAGCCCGCCTTCAGCAGTGCCTTGAAGAGCCGCACGTCGCCATCGAAGAGCGAGCCCATGACGTGGAGGGTCAGCTTCTCGCGGAACGCGGGCGAAAGAGCATCGGCGTAGATGGTGTAGCCGGCGGCCTTGATGGCGGCGTGCTCCGCATCGAGGAGCAGCATTGCCGGGGCCATAGCCTTGAGTTCAGCCTGGCGGGCGCGGAGCTTGTATTCCGCCATTGCCGCGCCCTGTTGGGAGAGCGGCAATGCCAGGATCTGTTCGTGGGTGAGGTGCTTGGTCATGGCATCAACCCTTGCTACCGCCATGAACAACCGCCCAGAAGAACAGCACCCCGAGCGTCCAGACCATGATTCCGATAGGTACGAGCAGTTCCATCCCGTGTCTCCTGCGAAGAGTGATTGCACGGGAGGAAGTTAAGCATACTTAAATTAAAAAGGCAAGAAGGCTTAAGGTGGTTGGCTCGTCAGTCCTCCAGCACTCGGTCTAGTACCTTGGTCATCGCCTGGGCCGACAGCCGGCGAGAGGTTGTGAAAATTCCGTTCAGCGCGTATGCGATTTCGCCGGTCGGCAGCCTTTTGATGACGATTGTGTCGTTTTGATGTCCTGTGTCATCACCCCCTCCACTGCGCTTCTGACCCTTCCTTTCCCTGAACGCAAGCAAATCCAGTACATCACCCATTGGGCTGTTCTCCGCTGCCCGCCATGTACCCGGCGGTGATCAGATGAGCACAATGCTTTAACGCGTTTGGAGTGGCGGCTACACCCCCAATTGGTCGGATGCAGCGGGGTCTGCTGAATGGGCGGCAGAAAGATTTGCCGGAAGATGGAAACGAAAAACCCGCCAAGTGGCGGGCTTCATTGGGGCGGCAGGTAAGGTCGGGCTAGCCGTGCTTTGCACGCTTGCCGGGGGCCGGAGCAGTGGGGGCGATGAGACCGCGGGCCTTGGGTGCTCCCCAGTCGTCCTGGTCTGCCAGGCTCGATCCGATGAACTCGGAAACGATGACGTCGAGCGACTTTTTCTGAAGATCGGTGAGGCGATCGTACTGCTTGAAGGTGGCACGGAAGGGCCAATGATCCGCCGGCATCACTGTACCCGTTGGGTCACCTTCCCCCGTAGCAAGCCAGAACGTGTCAACGCCGGTGAGTCTGGCCGCGCGGGCGGAATTTTCGGCGTTGAGCGCCTTTGTTTTGCCGCTAATGACCAGCGAGATGGCCTGCACAGTGACGCCGATTGCATCGGCAAGGTGCTGCCTGTCCTTGCCGGATAACCGGATAGCTTCCTCGAGCCGATCGCCGTAGGTGGTGGTCTTCATGGCGAAAGCATACTTACATGAATGCGGATCATGGTTGCATTTTCGATTTAAGAATGCTTAAATCCATCGCATGGAAAAGTCCAAAGCAACCGAGCTCTTAGGGGGCACGACGTCAGCAGCAGCGAGTGCCATCGGCATTTCGCCGCAGGCGTATTCGCAGTGGCCGGATCAACTGCCCAAGCGGCTTGCTGATCGTGTTGTCGCTGCAATCGCCCGACGTCATCTGCCGGCCGATCTGCTCGGTGTTGATCCTCAGCCCGTAGCGGGGCACTAGTTCCCGCTCTGGCCGTCTTCCAGTGCTTGTGCGATGCGTTCCAGTCGCGCGAGCAGTTCGCGCACGTCCCGGATGCAGTCATGAAGTGCCGGGCGCTGATCGACGGGAGGGCGTCGCCCCTTGTGGGGTTTGCCTTTTCCAGTAGCGAGCCATTGCGCGGAAACGCCGAGGGCGCGTGCGATGGCTTCGGTGTGGCGGCTGCCGGTCGCGTTGCGATTTGGGTCAGCGAGGTACTGGATGGATTGGTACTCAATGCCGACACGCACAGCCAGAGCGCGCCGAGAGGTCGGCGGATCTGTCTGTTGCATGGCCCAGCGAAGGCGTTCGGCGTAGGTGTACATGCGGTCGAGTGTGTCATTGCCTCTATGCAGATGTGTCTGTGTTTTGCCGGTAGAAGCTTCTGCCGGGCCGGGCGAAGTGATCACCTGGCAAAAAATTTTCGGCTCCGCGCAACTGTGGATTCAACCGTGGAACCGATGAAATCTTTCTATAAGGACAAGAACGATGCGGACAGCGAACCAGCTTGAATGCGGCCCCAGTACTGGCTTGCAGCCAGTCAGCGAGCAGCAATCGGGCGCGCAAAGCCCGTTTCTGTTGCCCCACCTGATTGCGGAGTGCAAGACGTTCCGCGATGCGTGTGCGCTTGCCTGGGAACACCGGGCGAACCAGGGGCTGACGAAGCAGATCCTTGCGGCAATGGCCGACCTGTACCCATCGCACTCAAGCGACTACTTCCACCGGGAGAAGGTGAATGCGAACGGGAAACCGCGGCGCGACCTACCGGCGGAAAAGATCGCGGATGTGGAACGTGTCCTTGGCAACCGGGCAATCAGCCAGTACCTGGCTCGCCGAGCGATGTTGACTCTGATGGAAGAGATCGCAGCGAGGATTCATGGATGAAGGGGTGGCGCTGCGGATCGCCAGGAGTGCGGTCCGGGCAGCAATGAAGAAGTACGGAGACGACAAGCAACGCGCGATCCGAGAGCTGCAGGAGATGGCCAAGAAGGATCCGCAATTGGACGAGGCATTCACCGTCACGGGCTACCTCGGACTCAAGGCCGAGCAGTCGGTGAAGCACTAGGGGAAATCGATGCAACGACTGTTCGAGCGGGCGGCCTTTCGGGCGGGGTGGGAAGCGGCGCGCATCGGTGTGCCGTTCACCGCAAATCCGCTGGCAAGCGGTCCGCTCGTCCGATTCGGGCGCCAGTGGGGGCGAGGCTGGTCGGAGCATGTGGCTCGCGCATGCAGCTACGCCTTCACCCCCAAAAACTCAGACTGCCTGGAAGCGTTTCATGGCTGATCACAAGGCAATCGGAATGATCGACCACGTTGTGAGCCGCGCCACGGTGCGCGAGCAGGGCGCAGAGGCATTCCGTCAGGGCTGCCGCGTAGAGGACAACCCGTATTTGCTCGGCATGGACGCTCGGATCGAGTGGACAGACGGGTTCATGGGCGAGAAGTACAAGCCGACCAGACAGCAGGTGTAGGGGAGAGAGGGCATGCACACACAAGTCGCGCACACCAGCATCCGGACGTACCGGGACATCAAGAAGGACGGCACGATCGGCACGAGACAGCGCCAGATCATGCTGGTGATCCAGCCGTGGCCGGCGGACTACTCGCTGCAGGAGCTGTGCGAGCTGACCGGTCTGCCGGTCAACATCGTGAGCGGCCGCGTCAATGAGCTACGCGAGGAACTGGGCGAGCTGGAGCGTGCCCCGGCCCGGGCCTGCCGTATCACCGGACGCACGATCAAGCCGGTCCGCCGCCCGCATCCGCAGGGGGCGCTGTTCTGATGGTGGTCGTCGTCATTGCGAACGGCAAGGCCGTCCGCGTCAACCCGCTGCTGCACCCGGACCTCCTGTGTCACGGCCAGCAGTGCTATCTCCGCTTCCCGGGCATTTGCCGGAACAACCCGGACACCGTGGTGCCCGCACACAGCAATCAACTCAAGCACGGCAAGGGGAAGGGCATCAAGGCGGACGACCGCATGACGGTGCCCGGCTGCTTCTGGTGCCACGCAGAACTCGACCAGGGCGGCCGCTACACGAAGGAACAGAAGCGCCTGGCGTGGGATGAGGCCTACGACCGGTGGGCGGCATACCGTCTGAAGATGTACGGCGTGCCCGCGGCGCGCATCGAGGAGGCCGCTTGAACGCCGTGACTCAAAGAGGACTAACTCCGGTCGAGCGGTTTGCTGTACTGCAGAAGCTTGGCGGCATGGTCAAACGCGGCGGCCTGGATCTCTTCCAGCGTCCGGTTTTCCCCGCACATGGTGAACGAAACACTGAGGTGGCACGCTTGTTCGGCGATCTGACCCCGCGTGATCTGCATTGTCACGCGTATCAAATTCTCCCCGAGAGCGGAGGAATGGGGTGCCTCGTCAATGGTCAGGCTGGTAACACGCCCGGCGTAGGCAACGGCTTCGATTTCGGCATGCTTGCTGCTGACTTTCATCGGAGGTTCCTCTCGGTGGATGGGGGGCACATTGTCGCACGGTCCTCACGGAGGGCCTGCCAATGAGCGTTGAGGCAATCACCTGGGCATTGAAGCAGAAGGTTGGGCGCTCGTCGACCAAGCATGTCCTCATGCTGCTGGCTAACTGCACGACGCCGCCGCTCAACCGCATCTACACCTCGGTCGCGTACATCGCTGACGCAACCGAGATGGACCGAAAGACCATCATCACGGCGATTCAGAAGCTGCAAGAGCTGGGCTTTATCTCCGATACGGGCGACCGAACCGGCAGCACCGGGCAGATCCCGGTGTACCAGCTGAACATGATTGAGATCGCCGCCTCCGAAGGCGAGGAAAAACGGAACAGTTCCGAAAACGGAACAGTTCCGAAAACGTATTCTAACGGTACCAAAAACGGCGGCAAACAGTCCCAAAAACGGCGGCAAACAGTCCCAAAAACGGGACACGGAACAAAAGGAACTAAAGGAACTAAAGGAACTAAGGGAACGCAAACGCGCGGCAAGCGCGCGAGTGTGTGTGTCGAACTTCCCGATTGGCTTCCTCAGGCTACATGGGGCGACTGGCTAGCCCATCGCAAAGCCATGAAGGCCCCGTTCACCCAACGTGCTGCCGAGCTGTCGATTGCCGTGTTGGGCAGGCTGCAGGGTGAGGGTCACGATCCGGTGGCCGTGATCAACGAGAGCGTCCTGCGGGGCTGGACGGGTTTGTTCCCGCTGCGCCAGGCATCGGCCGGCGGCGCGCCGGCGCAGGCTGGTACCGGTACGGCGCCGACGGGCACCTGGTGGGAAAGCGCAGAAGCCACCCGCCAGATGGGTGCCAGTCTGGGTTTGCCGTACGACGGCACCGAGAACGCCCGCCGGTACATGTTCCGCGTGTTCAAGGCGGCCGGACCGGGGCCGTGGGTGGAGCGAGAACTCGCCGCAGCGTCGCGGATGAACGAATTCGAGTATGAGCGCGTGTTCGCCTACTTCATGGGCGAAAAGCCCGTGTCGCAGCAGCAGTTGGCCCAGCGCTCGGCGGATCAGCAGAGAGGTGCGGCATGAGTATGTGGGGGCGGTATGCGAACGGACGAGGCCTGGCGGCACGAGTGCGAGGTGCGGTGGCTGGCGGGAAAGCCGGACGATCAGGTGACGGCGTATCTGGTCAAGGTGGAGAAGTACCGGGGGCGGCCAGCGGCGGTGCAACTGGCATCGGACATGCGGGCACACCGCCGCGCAAGCCGAGTAAGTACGGCAACAAACGGGTGACGGTAGGCGAAGAGACGTTCGACAGCCAGCGCGAGATGGAGCGGTACCACCACCTCCTGATCATGCAGCGGGCGGGCTTGATCCAGCAGCTGCAGCGCCAGGTCGAATTCATCCTCTCGCCCGCGGTGGTGATCGGCGGCCGGAAGCGGCCACCGCTGAAGTACGTGGCGGATTTCACCTACGTGGAGCGTGGCGCCACGGTGAAGACGATCGAGGATGTGAAAGGGGTGGTGACCGAGGCGTACCGGATCAAACGCCACCTGATGGCAGCTATGGGTTTGCAGATCAAGGAGACCAAATGAAAGCGATTCGCAATTTCTTTTTTCGGCTGTTCGGGAAGTCGAAGCCGGAGAGCGTTCAGCTGCCGTCCGTGAAGATGCCACCGCCGCCGATGCCGCCAGTGGTCGCTTCTCGCCGGCCGTATGCGACTGGTGGCGTGGTCAGCGCGTCGAAAGCCGGTCTGGTGGGAGAGTGTGCTTCTGAGCAATTCGCCCCTAGCAGCCGGGCTCAAGCGCTTGCATCTGTCCCGCGCCGGGCTTCGGTGATCGAGTCGACTCAGTCGTCGAGCGATGACGGCACTTCCCTGCTGCTGGCCACGATGCTCCTGACCTCCCGAGCTGACGTACCAGCCCCGGCCAGCTGCTCGCATTGGGATGCACCTGCCAGTGGCGGTGGATCGTTCGATGGCGGCGGAGCCTCTGGAAACTGGGATAGCGGGTCGAGCTCGTCCTCGGACAGCTATTCATCGTCGGACAGCGGCAGTTCGTCCAGCAACTTTGACTGAGGGAAGCCATGAGCACCGCTGACATTTGCCTGGCATACGGCGTCCTGGTGATGGCCGGCATTTCGATTTCGATTCTGTGGGGGGGGGGATGGTGAGATGAAAACGGTCAGAAGATGGACGGCTGAGGATGACGCCAGGCTGACCAAGATGTACGCCGCGGGAGAGAGATCGATCGAAATGGCGGCGCAACTGGACCGCACCCGCTCGGCCATTCAGATGCGCGCTAAGTTCCTCGGTATCGCGCCGACTCCGTTGCGTGGCGACCAGAACCCGCTATGGGTGGCCATCGTTTCGCTGTGCGCGGACGGCGTGGCTCGGTCGGTGCGCGAGTTGGCCGACGCGACAGGCGCCAAATACAACACCGTCGAACACCTGCTTCGCCTGCGCCGTGGCCGTGGTCTAGCCCATATCGTTTCGTACGCACCACCACCGTGGCGTGGCCCCCACCGACCGCTGTGGCTTCCGGTTTGCGGAACGGATGCCGAGCGTCCAGAGCCGTCGAAAAGGGCGAGGCGCCGCCATGAGTTGCGGGCGTTGGCAGCGACGGTCAAGCCCCTGGTACCTGCGCCGAGCCTGCGGGTCCAGCGGAGGATCGGACCAGCGCCGCGCGTCATCGGCGCACCGCAGCACGAAATCATCCGAGCGATGTACGGCATGGGGGTGGCGGCATGACGGAACAGCGGAAGGGCGGCGCGTTGGCCAGGCTGGCCGCAATGCTCTGCAACAACCCCGAATTCCGCCGGATGTTGGCGGTGCGGACGGGGCGGCCGTGCGAGACGGCAGACGACGCCAAGGCCCGCATCCTGGAGCGTTGCGACATCACCTCCCGGGCGGACCTAGACCACGTGGCGAAGGCAGAGGCGGAATTCCACGCTGCATTCCGCCTGCCGTGGATGCGGTGGCAGCAGGGCGCAAGACAACAGAACCAATACAGCAGATAACCGGGGAGCCAGACAGATGAACGAGACCGAGATCCTATTCAACAGCGTGGACAGCGCCTTGCGCTTTGCGTTCTCGTACTCGACGCAGCAGTACAGCCCGACGCCGATGGCGCGGGCAATGCGGGGAGGCAACGTCGGTACCGGCAAGGGGCTGGTCGGGGTGGATGGCGCTGCCCAGGCGGGGATGATCCGGGCGGAGCTGAAGGCAATCAGCGAACTCGATCGGTCGCTGCTGATTGCCCAGTTTGCGCCCGTCGAACTGCCGTGCGACTGCACCAGGGCGTGCTGCTCTGGCAACCGCCCGAACGTGGAGTGGGCGGACGCGGTCATCTACCTGACGGAGCACACCACCTACCTGTTCGCCGGCCACCTGGTTGGCTACAAGCTAAGACGGATGCTGGTGGAGCGGCATTTCGGTGCGCATCGGGACATCCACGGGAAGAAGAAGACGATCGAGCGGCTGGCGCAGGAGTGCGACATCCACAGACAGACCGTCTCGGCGCACCACCAGAAGCTGATGGCGTACTTCCGGGGAACGAAGGGCGTGAACGGGGCGGTGGGCGCCCAGGCGGTGGCCCTGCAGCGGGCGGACGAACAGCTGCGCGACCGTGGATTTGTGGGGATGGAGGTGGCGGCATGAGCCAAGAACTTCTGCCGTGCCCGTTCTGCGGAAGCGACAACGTCAGGATATGGTCGACCCCTCATGATTTGCATGGAGGCCTGTGCGACGGCTGCGGCGCGCACGCGCCGTGGAGCCTGACCGCCGCGAACGCTATTGCGATCTGGAATCGGCGCCTTTTCTTGCCGTCGGCGCTTCGCCACGAAGCGTCCGCAGGCGACATGAACCACTGGATAGAGGAAGGCGCGCGACTGACCTGCCCCAAGCGCAGCGAATGCATCAGCGACATGGACTATGCCGAGCAGCTCTATGCCCACCTCTGCGCGGTGAACGCCCATCACTACCGAGAAATGGCCAGGTTTGGCGACGACAGGCGCGATGCGGCACGGTATCGGTTCGTCCGGGAGTTCACCGAGGAGTCACAGCGCGTGCTGTTCGAGAACGGAACGGGTGAAATGCCGTGGGGCGCTGAGCTGGACGAGGTAATCGATGCCGCCATGAAGCGCAGCGGGGAGCAGAAGGCATGAGCACGCTACGACTGGTGTGGCGTCCTGACCGTGATCATCGCTTCAATGTAGGCGATACCTGCGTGCTGAACAGCGGATCTCCAGTCATGGAGGTAGTGGCCGTGGAGGCGAACGGCGATCGCGCCGTCCGGTGGGATGGTGGCACTGCCCAGTTTCCCTCAAAGTGCTTGCGGCCTCATGCGCTGATGGCGATTCTTGGAGGGAAGGCATGAACTGGAAACACGACGATCTCGCCGAGGACCTAGCCTCTCACCTACGCGGTAACACCGATCGCATGGTTTGGACTGACATGCAGCTTGGTCCGTCCGGCAGCAGCCGGCCCGATGTGTACGCAATCCCGACCTCGTACAGCCGGTTCCAGCCGATCGCCTACGAATGCAAGGTTTCCATGTCGGACTTCCGCGCGGACGTGACCAAAGGGAAGTACACCGATTACCTGAAGTTCGCCGCCGGCGTGGTGTTCGCGTGCCCGGTCGGTCTGCTCAAGAAGGAAGACATCCCGGCCGGCGCTGGGCTCATGGTCCGCGGCCCGGATGGATGGCGGTCGCTGAAGAAGCCGGCCCTGATCAAATGCGAGACGTTGCCGCGCGACGCCTGGATGAAACTGCTCATCGATGGCTCGCGCCGCGACATCCAACGGCAGGAGATCGCGAAGGAGCATTCCCTCCGGTCGCTGAACGAATATCGAACGATCCAGAAGATCAGGGCCGAGTTCGGTGAGGTGGTGGCCTCCGCAATCCAGGACCACAGGAATCAGACGACTCACCACTTGGCCAACTTAAAGACGCGAATTGCCACCCAATCCGCGGCGCTGGAACGGGAGCTTGAGCGGATCGAGGAGAATCGCCGGGTGGCGCGCAAGCACACCGAGGAGCAGTGCTCAAAGATGCTGGTCGATCTGGCGAAGGTGGTTGGGATGGATCCAGATGCTGGCGTCTATGTCATGGCCTCGAAGTTGCACGACATGATCGCGCTGGCGCAGGCCGACACCACCGTGAAGGAGCTGAGATCCATTATTCGCAGCATGAGGCATGGGTTTGACCAGTTCCGGGATGCTGAAGCGATTCTGGACGAGGCTGCGAAAGACGGTCAACCGAGACTGGTTGCGTGATTTTTTGGGGCCGATTTGCAACTCCTCCTTGACCTTTCGACATTTTGTGTCGAAAATAGGCCTCATTCTGATACACCGCAGAATTGCCTCTAAAGCCCGCCGAGCGAAAGCCAGCGGGCTTTTTGCATTGGAGATTGCCATGAAGAAGCTGTTCATCCGTTGGTTCGTAAAGGCTTGCGTGACGTACAGCGGCAAGACCCAGGCGCAGCTCGCCAAGGAAGCTGGCTTCTACCACTTCCTCTATCGGTCCCACATCCGCGCGTGCTGGCTCGCGGTCACCCGCTGATCTCCGTAACGTCTGTCTCCTCCCGTAGTTGCCTCGGGTTTGGGTATGCCGGCCGCTGGCCGCCGTACCCGTTTCTTTTTCCATGCGTTGATTGCTGGAGCGGCCCATGCCCACCACAAAGCGAGCGAAGCTGGCCATGCTTGGCAATAGGCTCGCGATGGCGCAGGGCAACGCCAGGCAGATCGCGCCGACGCAGAGCGAGCAGCGCATGACGGGGCGCAGGCTGCAGAGCCGGCGGCTGCGCGTGTGGACCAATGACCCAGCGTGCGCCCACTGTGGTCGCGTCACCGAATACCCAGCCGGCTTTGAACTCGACCACAGGGTGCCGCTCCACCAGGGTGGCGCTGACACCGATGCGAACTGTCAGGTGCTGTGCTCAGGGCCTCATGGTTGCCACGCTCGCAAGACGGCCCATGACCTCGGTCACAAAGGGCGCTAGCCTCGCCGAATGTGCGTCATGCGACTCTCATGCGGCCTAAAAAGCGCTGCGTAGTGCACAAACATAGCGAGAGGAGGGGGGTGTGTGATCTTTGGGGCCTTTTTGGCCGGAAACCACACGTTCTCTCACGCGCAGAAAATTTCCCCTCCCACGGAATTTGTTAATGGGCTTAACACGGCAGCCGCGTTAAGAACTAGCCGCAAATCATTGAGCGCAAACGGTAAACGTCCTGCGCGATGTTTAACTTTTGGACCGCCTTGAGCGGGCTTTCACATGGCTTTGACCGGCAAGAAGCAGAAGTTTGCCGAGGCCACGGGCAAGGGCATGTCCAACAAGGACGCCGCGATCGCCGCTGGTTACAGCGTGGCGTCTGCCGGGTCGGCTGGCTCGCGCCTAGCGAAGGATCCGGATGTGCTGGCCTATCTGGACCGGAAGAAGCGTCCCAAGAAAAGGGCCGAACCGCCGGCGCCCGTTGACGCTGAGTTGAAGAGGGCTGCAGCCGCGGCTGGCAAGACCACGCCGCCCAGCAACAACAGGGATGCGCTGGAATTTTTGATTGGCGTCTACAACGACCCGATGTACGAGCCTCGACTCCAGGTTGCTGCGGCTACGACGGTCGCCAAGTACCAGCACGCCCCGAAGGGCGAGGGCGGCAAGAAGGAGCAGCGCGACGCGGAGGCCAAGAAAGTGGCCGGCAGGTTCGCGCCGGCGGCGCCGCCTAAGCTGGTCGCCGCCGGCGGCAAGAAGGTGTGAATATGGAATGGACGACCGCTTGCGCTGACTGGGAGTCCAGGCTGGTAGAGCGGCGGTCGATCATTCCGCCGCCGATTTTCAAGGAGGAGGCCGGACGTGCACTGGCCATCTTCAAGGAATTGCGGGTTGTCGACCTGCCGGGAAAACCGACCTTCGGAGAGTGCGGCGAACAATGGGTGTTCGACTTCGTCGCGGCGATTTTCGGTGCCTATGACGCGGAGACGGGCAAACAGCTGATCCGGGAGTTCTACCTCCTGATCAGCAAGAAGAACACGAAGTCGACGATCGCGGCCGGCATCATGCTGACTGCGGTGATCCTGTGCTGGCGCGAGGAAGAGGAGCACCTGATCCTGGCGCCGACTAAGGAGGTCGCTGACAACAGTTTCAAGCCGGCGGCCGGCATGATCCGGGCTGACGAGGAGCTATCGACGCTGTTCCATATTCAGGATCACGTGCGCACTATCACGCACCGGGTGTCGCGTGCCTCGCTGAAAGTCGTGGCTGCCGACACTGACACCGTGTCTGGCAAGAAGTCCGGCCGGATCCTGGTGGACGAGCACTGGCTCTTTGGCAAGAAGGCCAACGCCGAGGCGATGTTCATGGAGGCCACTGGTGGCCAGGTGTCGCGCGATGAGGGGTGGGTGATCTACCTCACGACGCAAAGCGATGACTCGCCGGCCGGCGTCTTCAAGGAAAAGCTGAATTACTTCCGCGATGTCCGCGACGGCAAGGTCGCCGATCGCAAGTCGCTGGGCGTGCTGTACGAGTGGCCGGCGGCCATGCTGGAGGCCAAGGACTATCTGGACCCGGCCAACTTCTACGTCACGAACCCGAACATTGGTCGGTCGGTCAGCGCTGAGTGGCTTGAGGACCAGCTCCGGAAAGTCCGGGGCAAGACGGATGGGACGTTCCAGCAGTTCCTGGCGAAGCATCTGAATGTCGAGATCGGCTTAAACCTGCGCTCAGACCGATGGGCCGGCGCCAACTTCTGGCCAGACCGGGGAGCGCCGCGGCTGTCGCTCGATGAGCTTCTGGAGCGGTGCGAGGTTGTTGCCATCGGAATTGATGGCGGCGGCCTAGATGACTTGCTTGGCCTCGCGGTGATTGGGCGCGAGCGTGGTACCGGGAACTGGCTGCATTGGGGGAGAGCGTGGGCGCATCCATCGGTGCTTGAACGCCGGAAGTCGGAGGCGCCGCGGTTCTTGGATTTCGAGCGTGACGGCGACCTGGTGATTGTCAGCCAGATGGGCGACGACATCGACGATTTGTGCTCGATCGTGGTCCAGGTCTACGCCAGCGGCCTGCTCGACAAGATTGGCGTGGACCCGAGCGGCGTCAATTTCGACGAGGATCTGGTTGCCGCCGGCATCCCTGCCGAACTGCTGATTGGCATTTCGCAGGGCTGGAAGCTGGGCGGGACCATCAAAACGGTCGAGCGGAAGCTCGCCGAAGGCACGTTCTTGCACGGTGGGCGGCCGCTGATGGCCTGGTGCGTCGGCAACGCGAAGATCGAGCCCCGCGCGAACGGCATTCTGATCACGAAGCAGGCCAGCGGCACCGCCAAGATCGATCCGCTGATGGCGCTGCTGAATGCGGCCCATCTGATGAGTCTGAACCCTGCCGGTCTTGGCAAATCATTTTGGGAAACCTCCTGATGCGAATCACCGAACGACTGAAAGCTGGCGCACGAGTGGCGGCGGGCTGGCTGCCTGACGCGCTTATGGCCGCTGGCGCAGGCTCGGTGTCGTATGGCGCTGGCATGGTGTATCGGCCTGCCGGGTTCGTGTCGGCCGGCCTGTTCCTGTTGGCGGCTGGTTGGTTGGCGGCGCGAGGGAGCAAGTAATGGGTTTCCTGGCGCGTGGTGTAGCGACGGAACAGAAGGGTGCTGGCGTCTATGAGCGTTGGCTGGAGCTGCTGTCGATTGGTTCGAAGTCGAAAGCTGGCCCATCCGTCAGCCGCGACACGGTCTTCCGCGTATCGGCTGCGTTTGCTTGCATGCGGGCGATCTCGCAGGGCTTGGCACAGGTGCCGTTTGCCCTGATGCAGAGCTACGAAGAGGCCGGACTGACACGCAAGCGAGATGCCCGCGATCATCCTGTCTATGACCTACTCAAGGCCAAGCCGAATGGCTGGCAGACGGCTTTTGAGTTCATGGAGACCCTGGGTATCCATGCCAGTCTCGGCAATGCCTACGCTTACAAGAACATCTATCGCGGAAGAGTCGCCGAGATGATCTTGCTCGACCCGGCGCGCGTCCGTGCAGAGCAGAAAGAGGATTGGAGCATCACTTACAAGGTGCGTGGTAAGTCAGGTGGCGAAGTTGAGATCGCCGCCGATTTGATCTGGCATGTGCGAGGCCCGAGCTGGGACGGCTTTCTTGGTTTGGATGTACTCAACATCGCCCGAGAGGCGCTAGGCCTGTCAATGGCGCTGGAAGAAAGTCATGCGAGCCTGCACGCCAATGGGGTGCGGCCGACCGGCGTCTACTCGGTGGAAGGGACGCTGAACGACGAACAGCACAAGCAGTTGACCGCGTGGCTCAAGCGGGAGGCGGCGGCAGGCAATACTGGGGCGCCGCTGGTGTTGGACCGCGGCGCGAAGTGGATGTCCCTGGCGATGACGGGGATGGACGCCCAGCATGTCGAGACGCGGAACCTCGAAATTGAAGAGGTTTGCCGCTTCTTCGGCGTGCTGCCGACCATCATCGGGTACACCGGTGACAAGGCAAATACCTACGCCAGCGCCGAAGTCATGGAGACAGCGCATAAGGTGCGCACGCTTGGTCCTTGGTACAAGCGGGTCCAGGACTCGGCAAACATCAACCTGCTGACGGACGCTGAACGCGCGAAGGGCTTCTACACGAAATTCACCGTCAACGCTCTGATGGCGGCGGCCGCCAAGGATCGCGCGGATTACTACGCCAAAGCGCTTGGGTCAGGTGGATCGCCGCCCTGGATGACGCAAGACGAAGTGCGCGCGCTGGATGACCTGGACCCGATGGGCGGTGATGCGGCGAATCTGCCGCCACTCGTCAACAAGCCCGCTGCCCCCACACCCTAAGAGGGAAAACATGGAATTGAAATTTCTGGAACGCCCCTTCGAGTTGAAGGCGGTGGAGGACGATGGCGTCTTCGAGGGATTCGGCTCTGTTTTCGGCAACGTCGATTCGTACAAAGAAGTGGTTGCGCCTGGCGCATTCGCTGAATCGCTCGCCGGCTGGAAGGCTGCAGGCAGGCTCCCCCCGGTTCTCTGGCAACACCGCAGTGGCGAGCCGATCGGGCCGTATCTGGAGATGGAGGAGCAACCGCTCGGCCTGCACGTCAAGGGCAAATTGCTTGTTGACGACGTACAGCGGGCCAAGGAAGCGCGGGCGCTCATGAAGGCCAAGGCGGTGAATGGCCTGTCGATCGGTTTTGTCACGCGGGAAGACAGCTATGACCGCGTGACGGGCATCCGCACGTTGAAAAAGGTCGATCTCTGGGAGGTGTCGGTCGTGACCTTCCCGGCGAATCCTGCCGCGCAGATCAGCTCGGTCAAGAGCGTGATCGACGGTATCCAAACATTGCGGGAGGCGGAGGACTTCCTACGGGACGTAGGCAGGCTCAGTCATTCGCAGGCAGCGGCATTCATCAGCCGCTTCAAGTCCCTGTCGGGTCAGAGGGATTCTGACGACGAGTTGGGCGAACTGGTGAGCGCAATCAAGCGCAACACCTCCCTGCTTTCTCAACGCTGAAAGGAATCCAATCATGGATCTGTCGGAAATCAAGAGCCTGGTCGCCGAACAAGGCAAGGCCTGGGAAGAATTCAAGCAAACCAACGATGCGCGTTTGAAAGCCATCGAGGAAGGCAAGAGCACTGCCGACTTTGAGGTCAAGCTCGACAAGCTGAACGCCCGTCTGGACGAGACTGGCAACGATCTGAAGCAAATCGCGCTGAAGGCGAATCGCCCGCTGGCCGGCGAAGCCGATGAGCGCTCGGCAAAGGAACTTGCCTCGTTCAACCGCGTTGCAAAGTCGTTCAATGCCGACCGTGCCAATGGTTTCGCGCCGCTGGATGCTGATGGGTATGCCGCGTATAAGGCAGGCCTGAACCAGTACATCCGCAAGGGCAACCAGCTCATGAGCCCCGACGAGCTGAAGACCGTCAACGTTGGCACCGACCCGCAGGGTGGCTACCTGATCGGCTACGACATGGAGGCCAATATCGACCGCGTGGTGCGCCGCTACAGCGCAATGCGCGACTTGGCTCGTGTGATCCCGATCGGCAACGCTTCATACAAGAAGCTGGTGAAGACTGCAGGCACTTCCGGCGCGACGCGAGGCGGCGAGAACACCGCAGGCAGCAACGGCACCTCGCCGAACTGGGCCGAACTCGAATTCCGCCCCGGCACGTACATTTCGGAGCAGCGCATCACCTCCGAATCGCTGGAAGACTCGGTTCAGGACGTGGAGGGCGACCTGATCACCGAAATGGGCATCGAGTTCGCCGAGATGGAGGGTGCGGACTTCGTCACGGGTGATGGCGTCAACGGCCCGCGCGGCTTCCAGTCGTACAACATCGTGGCGAATGCCTCGTATGCATGGGGCTCGGTGGGCTACATCGCCTCTGGCGGCGCTGCCGGCTTCGCTGCGAGCAACCCATCGGACGCGCTGATCGACCTGCAGCATGGACTCAAGCGGCAATACCGTGCCAACGCCGCGTTCGTGATGAACGACGCCACGTTGGGTTCGATCCGCAAGTTCAAGGATGGCCAGGGCATCTACCTGTGGGCTCCTTCGCAATTGCTGCAGGGCGCGGTGGGCCAACTGCTCGGTCAGCCGGTCGTCACTGACGACTTCATGCCGGATCTTGGCTCGAACGCGTTCCCGATCGCCTTCGGTGACTTCAATCGTGCTTACTACGTGATCGATCGCAAGGGGGTGAGCATCCTGCGCGACCCGTACACCGCAGTGCCGCACGTGAAGTTCATCGCGCGTCGCCGTGTTGGTGGCGGCATCGCCAACTTCGAAGCCCTGAAGTTGCTGAAGTGCGCAACGTCGTGATCTGACGTGGCCGGGTAACCCTCGGCCATCACCACTTTCCTGAAAGGAACCGACATGAAAGACCTGATGAACAAGATCGACGTGAAGCCGGTCATCTACCCAAGCGCCGGCCCGTCGGACAACACCGCCCAAGTCGGGCAAATCATTGACCGCCAGGGCTACGACGGCGTGACGTATCTCATCCAGACTGGCACGCTCGTCGATGCGGATGCCACCTTCACCGTGCTGCTGGAGGAGGGTAACGCCGCCAACATGAGCGACGCCGCGACGGTGGCGGCCGTTGACCTGATCGGTACCGCGGCCCTGGCCGGTTTCACTTTTTCGGACGACAACAAGTGCCGAAAACTGGGCTACAAGGGCGCCAAGCGCTACACGCGCCTGACCGTCACCCCCGCCAACAACACCGGCGCCGCCCCGATGTCCGCTGTTGCTGTCCTGAGCAGCGGGATGCTGAAGCCCACGGCCAACCCCCCGGTCTGATCGCCTGATCCTCTCAGGCTTTTACGTGAAACGCCCTCCGGTGGAGGGCGTTTTGCATAGGACGGACACATGTACAGAGTAATCGCGCCAGTTGAGACCGAGCCGGTAACGCTGGCGGAGGCGAAGTCCCATCTTCGCGTGGACGCTTCCGCCGAGGACGAAGACATCGCGGCGATGATTGTTACTGCGCGGGAGTTCTCGGAGCACCACACAGGCCGTGCGCTGGCGTCTCAGACGCTTGAGATGGCGCTACACGAGTTTCCCGGTTCGAATGGTTGCATCGACCTCGACATGCCGCCAGTGGCATCGATCACGAGCATCAAGTACACGGATACCGCTGGCATTGAGCAAACCGTCCCAGAAAACGCCTACTCGTTGAGCCTGTATGGCGCATCACGGAGGGTCTCGCCGGCCTATTCGGTTTCCTGGCCGATCACGCAATGCATCGCTGATGCGGTGCGGATTCGATACGTGACCGGGTATCAGGCGGTTCCTAAGGCCGCGCGGTCTGCCATCTTGCTGCTCATTGGTCATCTGTACGAAAACCGGCAGACCGTGAGCGCTCTGAAGGTGGAGGAGATCCCGCTCGGTGCTCGTTCGCTGCTTGATACGATCAAGATTTGGGGACGCTGATGGAAATCGGACGACTCCGCAACCGCATCACCATCCAGCGCCCAACCGGGCAGGACGAGATCGGTCAGCCCGTGACAACGTGGGTCGACGTGGACACCGTGTGGGCGAACATTGCGCACAAGAGCGGCCTGGAGACTATCAAGGCCGACGCGCCCGTATCCGCGGTGCAGGCCAGTATCCGTATTCGCTACCGGACGGACATCGACGCGGGGATGCGGGTGGTTTTCGGTGCGACGCATTACGACATCCGCGCGGTGATGCCGGACGCGGCGGGACGGGAGTTCACTGACCTGGTCTGCGTCGTGGGAGCGAGCAATGGCTAGCGCAGAGAGCATCGTCTATGGCGCACTTCGGGCGCTGGTCTCCGATCGTGTTTATCCAGACGAGGCGCCATTCGGCGCGGTTCGTCCTTACATCGTCTACCAGGCGGTCGGCGGGCAGGACACCAATACGACGGACGGCCCTGCTGATCTGCAGAACTGCCGCATGCAGGTTGCCGTCTGGGCAGACAGCCGGGCGGTGGCGACCAACACCATGAGGGCGGCGTTTGCCGCGCTGACTGTCGACGCCATCAGGGGCGTGCCCATCGGCGCGCCGGTAAGTACGTACGAATCCGACACGAAGCTATACGGATCCCGGCTGGACTACAGCCTGTGGTTCACGCCGTGATTTATTGCGGCTTCCCAGTGCCCGCCCTGCGCGGGCATTTTTCATTTGAAGAGGTGAGCATATGTCTACCGCAATCTCCGCGCAGGGCTCGAAACTGGAAGTTTCCAGCACCGCAGGCGCGGCCAAAACGATCACTGCAGTTGCCGTTGGGTTTCCGACGATCTTGACGTCGACCGCGCACGGGCTGAGCAACGGCGACGTCGTGACGTTTGCCGCCCTGACGGGGGCTGACGCGGCCCTGCTGAACGGACAGACGGGCGTGGTCACCAACAAGACCACCAACACGATCGCAATTGACATCGACACCACCGGCAAGACGATCACCGCCGGCTCAGGCACGGCGACGCCGCTCAGCTGGACGCAGGTCAAGAACCTGGTGTCGTTCAAGGGCTTCGACGGCCAAGCCAGCGAGCTCGACAAGACCGACCTCGACTCGACTGCCAAGGAGTTTGCTCTTGGCCTGCAGGACTGGGGCACCTTCAGCTTCGACGTGAACCGCGACATGAACGACGCCGGCCAGCAAGCCGTCGACGCTTCGAAGCGCGCGGGTACGCAGAAGTCGTACCGCCTGACGCTGCCGAACACTAAGACCAAGACCTTCAGCGCCTACTGCAAAAACAGCCCGCTGGAAGGTGGTGTCGATCAGCTCCTGAAGACCTCGGGGGTCACCCTCCGAATCACCGGCGACGTGGTGGATGCATAACATGACGGTTCTTTCGAAAGCAGCAATCCTGGCGGCCGCCGACCTCAAGACAGAAGACGTCGATGTTCCTGAGTGGGGCGGCGCCGTTCGCGTAGCCGCAATGTCGGGCAAGGCTCGCGACGATTTTTATGCGCGCCGCGGCGAAGGCTCGATCCCCTACAGCCAATTGTCCGCCAGTGTGATCGTCGCCACGGTGGTCGGCGAGGACGGTCAGCCGCTGTTCGACGATGCAGACATCGAGGCACTCCGCGCCAAGAGCCAGACGGCAATGGACCGCGTGCTCGCAGTGGCGTTCCGGCTGAACGGTCTTGCCCCCGGGGCGGTGGAGGATGTGGCAAAAAACTCCGACGCCGCCCAGAGCGGCGATTCTGGCTCCGACTCAGCATCGACTTCGGCGTCCCAGTAAGGGAACTGCAGGAGCGCATAACCAGCGCGGAGTTCGTCGAATACATGGCCTCGTACCAGATCGACCAGCGCGGCGGCTACTACGACGACCTTCGCGCTGGCGCGATCACCTCCATGCTGGCGAACATCAATCGCGATCGGAAGAAACATGCCGATCCTTTCGGTGAGCTGGACTTCATTCCGTGGAATGAGCATCACCGCGCCTCAGGCTCGACGGAGCCAGTTCTGTTGGAGGATGCGGAAGCACAGGCCGCGCTGATCGAGCGCGTCATGTTCCCGATGAGGTCGTAATGGCGCGAAATACGGTGGAAGTCATCAACGGAGAGGCGTTGAAGGGCGCACTGCTGGCTGCCGAGATGGTGGCCAGCGAATCCGCCCTGCGTCAGGCGGCGGTGGCCGGTGCCCGCGTGTTCCACGCCGAGGTGCAACTACGCGCGCCGGTCGATAACGGGATATACGAGGGAAAGCAGGGCGCTCATCCTCCCGGATTCTTGCGCAGCAAGATCATCATCGCCTACGACGACGAGGTGTCGGTGCCAGGCCGGATCGCATCGTACTTGGTGACATGGTCGAAGGAAGCGTTCTACGGGCGGTTCCTCGAATATGGGACGTCGAAGATGGCCGCGCGACCGTTTCTTCGTCCGGCGTTCGAAGCAAAGAAGCAGGCCGCAGCCGCGGCCGTGGACGAAGTAATCCAGACCAAAGCTAAGGAACTGATCCGTGGCCAATGACACCATCGTACGCGTCACAGCGGACGCCAGCGGGTACACGGCTGAACTGGATAAGGCGAAGCGCAGTGCCGACGCCTTCATTGCCAAGCAAGAGGATGCAGCGCGACGCACAAAGGCAGCGCAGGATGCAGTTGCCGAGGCGGCAAAGAACGGGTCGGATGCCAGTGCGCGCGCGATCAACGCATTCGTGCAACAGGTAGCCAGAATCTCTGATGCGGCCGGCAAGTCGCGGACCCAACTGCTGGAGCAGAAAGCCGCGCAATTGGGTGTCACGGAAGCCGTTTCCGACTACCTGAACAAGCTGAAGGAGGTCGATCGCAGCGCCGGGGGCGGCAAGAAGGTGCAGGAGGCCCTGGACGGAGTCGGCGTGTCCGCGCGCCAGACAGCAGCGGCCATGCGCTCGGTCCCGGCTCAGTTCACCGACATCGTGACGCAGTTGGCCGGTGGCCAGAGCCCTCTGCTGATCCTGACGCAGCAGGGCGGCCAGTTGAAGGACATGTTTGGCGGCGTAGGGCCGGCTGTGCGCGCCGTGGGCACATACGTCGCCAGCCTGATTAACCCGTTGACGCTCACGGCTGCCGCGGCAGCCGCGCTGGGCTACGCGTTCTACGCTGGCACGAAGGAAGCCAAGGAGTTCAACAACACCCTAGCGCTGACTGGAAACTACGCCGCCCAGACCGCCGCATCGTTCCAGTCGCTGGCCAGTCAGGTCGCTGTAGCCTCGAATTCGTCGTTCGGCGATGCGCGCGACGTGCTGATGGACCTCACGAAGACCGGCAGATACACCTCCAGCGAAATGGAGGGACTGGCAACTGTGATCCTGCGCACGTCCAGGATTACGGGTGAATCACTGGAGAACGTCAGCAAGGACTACGCGAAGCTGGCGGAAGATCCGGCAAAGTGGGCGGCCGAGCACAATCAGGCCATGCATTTCATGGACACGGCCACGTATCAGCACATCGTTGCGCTGCAAGAGGCTGGCGACAAGCACGCCGCGGTGAAGGCGGTGATCGAAGCGACCACCGCGCAGATTGCCAGTTCGTCGGTCGCGAACCTCTCGAAGGCCGGGCAGGCTTGGCGAGAACTCACTGGTTGGGTCTCCCGCTTCTGGGAAGAGTCAAAGAAGGGGCTGTCCACAGGCCCGACGCTGCAGGATCGCATTGACACGCTGATGGGCGAGCGCGGCGGCATTCAGGGTAACCCCCTGGCCGCTGGCCGCGTAGCGCAAATCGACAAGCAAGTAGCCCTGCTGCAAGAGCAGCAGCGCTTGGAGCAGCGCGCGGCCGAGGCGACCGCGGCGAACTCCAGGCGGCAGGAGGCTGGCATCGCGGCCCAGCAGCGCATCGACAAACTGGCCGACACGGTCATGTCGAACGCTCAGCGTCGGCAGAAGGACCTAGAGAAGCTGCAAAGGGACCGTGAAGCGATCCTTGCCGACGGCGGCAAGTTCTCGGACGAGGACTATGCCAAGTTGGTTGCAGGCATCAATGACAAGTACAAGGATCCGAAGGCGGCCAAGCCGAAGGCGATCCAGGACGACGCAGCGACGAAGTTCATCCAGCAGCTCCGCGACCAGGACGCCGCCACGCGCGCGGCGCTGGACTCGGCTGACAAACTGACCGGTGCTGAGAAGCAGCAAGCGGAGTTCCTGCAGAAGATTTCGGACCTGAAGGGCAAGTCGATTCTCACGGCAGAGCAAAAAAGCCTGCTGACCAATGAGGATGCGATCAAGCAGCAACTGGCACTGAATGTCGAGCACGAGCGGCAACTGAAACTGAAGGAGGACATCTCCAAGGTGGAGGAGCGGTCGGCCGCCGTCAATGCGCAGATCAGTAGCATCCAGAAGTCGCAGGGGGAGCAGTACCAGCGGCAGCTGGACGCTATGGGGCGGGGCAGTGAGGCGCAGAAGCAAGCCGAGGCGGTTAAGTCGATCTACAAGGAGTACGAAAACCTGCAACTTCAGCTGGAGAAGGCCACGCCGGAAGCGGCGCGCAATTCTGCTGCCTACACCAAGGCGCAGGACGACATCCGCGAGGGGCTGAATCGGTCGTTGCAGGACTATGACGACTACTACGCCTCGTTGCGGCAGAAGCAGACGGACTGGGTCAACGGTGCCACCGAGGCGCTGGCGAACTACGCAGAATCCTCCCGTAATGCTATGGCGCAGGCTAGCAGCAGCGCGGCGAATGCCTTCAAGCGCATGGAGGACGGCATTGCCACGTTCGTGACGACGGCCAAGTTCAGGTTTGGCGACTTTGCTCAGTCGGTGATTGCTGACCTGGTGCGCATTCAGACGCGCGCCGCGCTGTCCGGACTCTTTGGGCAACTCGTCGGCATGATTGGCAATTTCGCCAGCGGGGCGCTGTTCGGCGGCGCGCAGGGCAGCACGGACATGGCTGGAACGCCCGTCGACATGAGCAGCCCCGTCGGGGTGGAGTTCAGGGCGGCTGGCGGCCAGGTCAATGCCGGGCAGCCATATGTCGTCGGCGAGCGTGGACCCGAATATTTCGTGCCGACTGGATCGGGTTCAATCGTGCCTAACCACTCGCTCGGAGCAGCGACGGGCGGCGGCAACGTTCGGGTCGAGATCGTAAATCAAGGCTCGCAGCAGTCCCAAGTAAAGAGCGCGACACCTCAGTTTGATGCTACGGGGATGGTCCTCAAGATCGTGCTTGACGACCTTCAGAAGGGCGGGCCTGTTAGGTCTGCCATCCAGAACTTGCCGAGATCATGACGACACCGACTTTCCCGGCGTATATGGAGGCGCCGCTGGTTTCCGGCTTCCAGCAGAGCCCTGATTTCGGGGTGCTGGTCACGCAGATGGACAGCGGGCCGGACAAGCAACGTCCACGCAATTCGAAAGCGATCATCTCGCGCCAAGTCCAGTTCATGGTCAACAGCCTGGCGAACCGGAATGCCTTCGAGGTCTGGGTGCGTGATTCGCTCTTGGGCGGGTCGATCTTTTTCAACTGGACCGACCCGCTCGACGGGGTTACGAAGCTGGCGCGCATTGTTGGAGGCAAGGTTGACTACTCGCCGGCCGATTCGCGGCAGAGCTGGATTATCAAGTTTTCGATGGAGACCTACGGCTGATGGCACGCGAATACTCACCGCAGTACAGGGAGACGATAAACGCCCTGTCCGCGCCAGAATCTCGCCTGCTGTTGCTGCAGATCGACCATCCTGGCTTGGGAGCGCCAATCCGAGTCGTCTGCGATACGCAAGACGTCACCAGCAACGGCAACGTCTATACGGGCATGGCGTTCCGAGCATCCGTTCCGGATGACCAGGAGGGGCAGCTTCCACAAGCCCGGCTTGAAGTCGATAACGTCGGCCGAGATCTGGTGCAGTGGCTGGAGGTAAGCCAGGGTGGACTTGGTGCCACCGCAACGCTTTCCGAGATACTGCGCAGCAATCCAAATCTGGTCGAGTGGAGCATTACGATGGACATGACCGGCGTGAGCGTGACACCTCAGGTTGTCTCGGCGACGCTGAGCTATCTCGACACACTTAACCAGCAGGCGGTGGGGATCCAATACCGCCCGGACACCGCGCCGGGGCTGTTCTGATGAACCACTGGAGCGACGCATACATGTTTCGGCCCTACGTGCTCGGCCAGTTCGACTGCGGCGATCTGGCGCGCTTGGTGTTGGCCGAGGTATTCGGGAGACGGGTCGCCATCCCGACCGCGCGGGGCACTGGACCATTCGCTGATTCTGCACTTGTTGCCCAATGTTGCGATGAGATCGGCGAGCGCACCGAAATGCCAGCCGACGGTGATGCGGTAGTGATGATCGCCCGCGGCCGGCTCGCGCACGTGGGCGTCTATTACGAACTGAACGGGGTGGCCTGGGTGCTGCACAACTCGCGCGAGGCGAGACAGGTAGTGCGCCACCGTATCCGGGAGCTACCCGGCACCGGCCTCGTTCTTGACGGGTTCTACAAATGGAAGTGATCGAACATCACGCGCCGTCGCTGGTGCACCTTCCGCACCCACTGACATCGGATGGGCGCAAGGTCCATATGGCCGCGTTCCTCGAAGGGGAGACCGTTGGCGAGTATTTGAAGAGGCAGGGCGCTGATCTGCCGCATGGCGCAGTGTCCCTGTGGTGCAATGGAATTCCGGTGCCATCGGCCAACTGGGAACTGCTGATGCCGAAGCAGGGTGACCGGTTGGTAATCCGAACGGCGCTCGAAGGTGGTGGGGCGGGTGCGAAGGTGCTGCGAACTGTGGCGCTGATCGCGGTGGTCGTAGCGTCGATCTTCGCGCCGTACCTCGCTCCTGCGGCATGGGGTGCCGTGGCGACGGTCGGGGGCGTTACGACCATTACAGCGACGGGTGCACTGCTGAGTGCCGCAGTCATGATCGGTGGCTCGCTGCTGGTTAATTCCTTGCTGCCGCCACCGAAGGCTTCGCTGCCAGCTTCGGCCTATCAAGCGAACAGCGACACGCCGACGTACGCTCTGAACGGCGGCCAGAACATCGCCCGCCTATACGAGCCGCTTCCGCTGTGCATCGGCTACAACCACATGGTGCCTGACTCGGCCAGCACGGCCTACACGGAATTCCGCGATCAGGACCAGTATCTTTTTCAGGTCTTCCATTTTGGCCTGACGGACATGGCGTTGTCGGACTTTCGCATCGGCGATACGCCGATTGGCAATTATTCCGACGTCACCATCGAGGTGAGCGGATCTGATGGCCGTGTATCGCTGGCTGCCGGCAACGTGGACAGCATTGCGGTGCAGGACGTCAGTTCGTCGTCCGGCTGGATCCAACGCACCACTTCGCCGAACACCACGCGCATCTGGCTGGATTTCGTGGCCGTTCTGTACTACGCAAACGACAAGGGTGGCATCGATCCGCGCTCGGTCAATTTCGATGTGCAGTATCGGGAGGTTGGGCAGACAGCCTGGCAGGATTTCACAGGGATGGGGACGCTAACGATCGCGAACTCGTCCCAGACGCCGCGACGCGCGAACTATTGGCTTGATGTACCGGCAGGGCAGTATGAGGTTCGCGTGATGAAGCTCACGGCGGACATCTCCAACGCCCGCGAGTCCAATACCTTTAGCTGGTCGCAGATGCGCAGCTACCAGAATGATCCGACCGATTACACCGGCCAGACGCGAGTGGCGATCCGGATCAAGGCAACGTCGCAGTTGAACGGAACGATCAATACTTTCAACGCGCTGGCGCAGGCGTCGTGCCCGGTCTGGACGGGCGCGGCGTGGGTGACCAAACCGACCAGCAATCCGGCCTGGTGGTTCTTGTGGTGGGCGCGTGGCAAGTTCTACGGCGGACGCCGCGTCTACGGTGCCGGCCTGCCGGACAGCCGTATCGACATCGAGGGCATCAAAGAGTGGGCGCAGTATTGCGATGCGAATGGCTTGACGTGCAACTACGTGCAGGCGGCCGCGACCAGTATTGCCACCGTGATGCAGCAGATCGCGTTGTGCGGCGATGGATCCGCGACGTGGCTCACGGGGAAACTCGGCGTTGTGTGGGACGCACCAAACCAGCAGCCAGTGATGCAGTTCGGTCCGTTCAACATCAAGCGAGACAGCTTCCAGATCGAGTACAACACACAGAACTTAGCCGACGAGATTATCGTCAACTTCACCAACCCGGACAAGAACTGGACGACCGATCAGGTTCGCGCGAAAGCGCCGGGCGTCTCGGCGCCGTCTAACCCGGTGTCGCTGGATTTCACGGGCTGCACTAGTGTGGCTATGGCCGGGCGCAAGGCTAATCTGATGGCGGCGGCGCAGTACTATCGCCGGCGCAAGGTGACGTGGGTGTCGGATCTGGAAGGGTTCGTTGCCCAGCGTGGCGATGTGGTGGTGCTGTCGCACGACATGACGGCATGGAGCTATGCCGGCCGACTGGTCGGCGGAAACCACACGACGTTGCAGCTCGATCGCGCGGTGCCGCTGAGCGCCACGCCTGGCTATGTGGGAATTCGGTTCCCGGACGGCACGTACCAGGTGTTTGGCGTGCAAGGCGGCACCGGTGAGGTGTCAACGCTCACGCTGACGTCCCCGATCCCGGGCGGATTCCCTGTGCCATCGGAGAATCCGGACAAGTTGCCGTATGACTGGGCGTTCTTCTTCGATCCGCTGGCGACACCGGGGAAGCTGGTCAAGATCACTGCGGTGGTTCCGCAGGCGGGCGGCGACGAGGTGCAGATCATCGCTACCGACGAGGAGGCGGGGTACTACGCGGCCGCGAGCGGCAGCTATGACTATGTCCCGCCTCGCGTGTACAGCCAATTGACACCGGATGTCCGTTCCATTGTGTTCGCCGAACGTCTGGTGGATGGGATCACAGGACGCAGCCGCGTCACGGTTTCGTGGGTGACTGGCATGCCCACGACGGCCGATGTGCTGGTCTCTATCAATGGCGGCGCGCCGACGACATATAGCGCCAATGGAAACAGTCTGGAGGTGGAGGCATACACGAACGATGTGCTCACCGTAGACATCAGGACCAAGACGCTCGTGCAGCTGCGGAGCGACCCGATCGGGAAGAGCGACCGGTATGTGGTGCAGGGCCTGATTGCCGCGTTGCCTGCGCCAGAGAACCTGACGACGGTCTACCGGGACCAGCTCACGCATATCACGTGGAGCCCGGTGGTGGACGTCCGGTCGCCAGGGTACGAGGTGCGCCTGGGCCCGACATGGCAAAGCGCGGCGGTGGTGGCCACTACGCCCATCACGGATGTGGTGGCGGTTGGCGACGGCACTTACTGGGTGGCGACGCGGTATGTGGTGCCAAGCGGCTCGGTGCTTTACTCGGCGCCGGTCTCCATCGTGATCGCCGGTGCGACGCTGGTTCGTAACGTGCTGGTGACGCGGGACGAGGCGCCGGATTGGCCTGGAACCCTGTCCGGTGGCGCGGCGGTCAATGCGGGAAGCTTGGTTCTGGCAGGAGTTGGAAACATCCTGGCGGCGGCTGACGTCCTGCCCGAGGTGAACATCCTTGAGTATGGAGGCCTCGCATTGTCGGGCAGCTACACGCTGCCGGTTGGTCATCAGGTAAACGTTGGCCGGGTGGTGCCGTGCCAGCTGATTGTCAAGACGTCCGTGCACGGTGTGCGATCGACTGACAACGTGCTGACTGAAGCCAACATCTTCGACAACCTGGACGTTCTGGGCGAGGCCCTGGGCGCGGTGGTCACGGCCAAGCCTCAGATCGCGATTGCGCAGGCGGATGGCGTGTTTGGTGACTGGCAAGACTTCCTGCCCGGCATCTACAGCGGGCAATACTTCACGGCGCGCATGCTGCTGACGTCAAGCGACCCGACCATCCACCCGCAGGTGGACCAGTTCAGCGTGACCGTGGACATGCCAGATCGCGTGGACACAGGCACGAACATCTCGGTGGGAACCGGCGGCCTGCATATCGGCTTCGGCGCCCCGTTCAACGCCGGGCCGAACGGGGAGGCGGTACCGCATGTTCTGGTGACGCTCCTGAATGCACAGGATGGCGACCGCGTCGTCATCACTGGCATCGGGCTGTCGGGGTTCGACGTGCAAGTCATGAACGGGGCCACAGCAGTGGCCAGAAACATCAACTGGTCAGCGCAGGGTTACTGACCACACATTGAGCCAACCAAGAGGCCGCCTTCGGGCGGCCTTTTCTATTGGGGAAACCATGTCTCAAGGCAGTCTCATTATCCCGACCACCGGAACGTTGTCCGGGCTTGCCCTGGTACAAGCCATTAACGCAGCGCTGGCGAATCTCGCGAGCATGGCATCTGGTGCCACAGACCCGAGCACGCTTTCCGGTGGAGTTGCGCCGCTTTCGTTGTGGATGGATACCTCGGTAACTCCGGCTGTGATGCGGCAGCGCAATTCCGGAAATAGCGGCTGGCAGACGCCATCTCTTTCGGTGGGGCACGGGCAATGCCGCCTATCGTATGTCAGCACCACACAGATCAAGCTCGCGCCGATCAATGGCAATAACCTGATCATCAACGGCGTGGTGCAGCAGGTCCCGTCCGGTGGTGTGACCTACACCCTCAGCGGGCTATCGGCCAGCACGCTCTATTACGTCTACGCCTACATGAACTCGGGTGTGATGACGCTGGAGGCTTCCGCCACAGGGCACGTGACTGGCACAAATGGCGTGGAAGTCAAATCCGGCGATGCGACCCGGACACTGGTTGGCATGGTGCGGACGAACGCCAGCACTCAGTTCGTTGATACGGCCGCGCAGCGCTTTGTGCGGAGCTTGTTCAACGACCTAGGAATCGTTGCGCAGAACAGCATCAGTGCGAATATCGGGGCTAGTAATACTTCGTATCAGGAGTTGAGTTCAGGTGCCGGCGGTCGGGTGGAGTTTCTCGCGTGGGCGTCTGAAATTCTCAACACGAGTTACAGTGGTATGGCCTCGAATAACACCAATAGCGCGAGTTCTTATGGCGCGATCGGTTTCGACAGTATTACGCCTGAACTCGGTTCATTTTCCACCGGGTTCGTTAATGGGCTATCCAGCAATGGCCAGTTGCTGTCTGCCTCATTCCCCAAGCAAGGTCTCGCCGAAGGCTATCACTACGCCACCATCCTGGTGAAGTCTTCCGCGGGGGCTTCCACGTACTTTGGGGCTGCCAACTCGGACACGTGGTCGATTACGTTGTCGGCAAGGCGATAGGGTTATTTATCTACGCGGCGTCGCTGTGCTCAGCGCAACGTCTGCGGTCTTCCTTCTGAAATATGGACGTTCAAGGTAGTAGTACATCAAGGCGGACGCAACAATCGACGCCGCGAGCGTCACTACGTAATACCCGAGCAATCCTGAAATCGACGTGATCTTCGGAAGGCGCGTCAGCAGTACCCAGTTCAAAAGGATGTGCATCAGGTAGAACGAATAGCTGATCTTCCCGAGGAACCGGAGAGCAAGTAGCGAGCAAAATTTGCTGGCCAGACTACCGGTGACGAAAGTCTGGCAAATCAGTACTGTGAATAGCAATCCGGCGGCAAGGTAGAAGCCGCCCTGTAACGGTAGGGCAATGATCTCCGTTACGTGGCGGCTCCACAGGACCTGCAGTGACAAAATCCCGAGGATTGAAAGGCCGGTTGCCAAGTTGGCTAGGCCAATGCTCTTCGAGTTGGAGCGTCGCCCCAAGTACCAGAAAAGCGGGATGCCAATGAGGAAGCAGGAGAATCGACCAATCTCATAAAGCTGCAGGCTCGGAAGGAAGCGGGCAACTACCCACGATGAAACTAGCGTCATGACGAGCAGGGACATGAACGTCGGCATCGGCTTTCGTGAACCGTACCGCATGGTCACGAAGATGAAGAGATAGAAAATCCACTCCCAAGCCAAGGACCATGTCACCCCAAATACTTGCATCCCCTTGATGAAAGGGGCGACAAGCAAGAGGTTGGTCCATAGAACATTCGGGATGATTGGGTCCCACGGCCCGAGAAAAATGTAGGCGATGAATGTGAAAACGTGGGCCGGCATCAAGCGGTAGAACCGTTTCTTTAGAAAAGATAAATCGGGGCGAGTTTTCTGAATCGACCGATATATCAGGTAGCCGCTGCTCACGAAGAAGAGATCGACGCCGATATGGCCGCCGCGTAGCACAGCAATGAGCTGGTCGAAAAATCCACCTGGCGCAGAGAAGTTCGTGCCGGCGTAGAACCCGAAGAAGTGGACGTTGAACACCATCAGGATGGCGACTGCACGTAGCCCATCCAGCCCGCCTATACGAGGCTCATCCAGTCCGAATTTCTCGGTGATCAGGCGCTTTATATTGACCATTTCGTGTGCCAGCTACGGCGCATGTAGCGGTTGGCTGTGGTTTTGTTCGTGAGCCGCGATTGTACAGGTTGCTAGTTGACGGTCAGCGGAGGGCCGATCAGTTCAAGAACCTTGTTCTGGTCGTAGCTCACCGCGATCCGGCCCTGTCCATTGACCTCGATATAGGTTGGGTCGCATACATCGATGCCCGATTGCTCGATCATGAGCTTGTCGCGCCGGATGGTCCAAACCATCGGGGAGGATGGATCGGCGATGCTCATCGTCGTGTACCAAGGATCGGTTGCACTGCGGTCCCGGAACAGGCCGTGGACCGCCACCATCTTGCCGTCCAACAGCATCATCTCCGGATTCCCGCCGTTTGGGATAACGACTGGCCCCTGATTGGGCGTGAAGTCCATCGAGACTGCCGGGTCCGCCCAGGCATAGGCGATGTCCATATGGCCGAGGGTGCTGTGAGACTCGGCCAACATGTGCCAGCGATTCCCGACGGGAAGGATTGCGACATTCCAGACGTGTGCCCAGTTGGTCCCGGGTTGCCGGCGAACGATGGGCTGCCCATTGTTTTGGATAGCCCAGGTCACGAGGTCCGTTGAGCGGTAGAGGTAGATGTCGCCATCCCCCGGGTCACTGTTGTTGCATGCCAGGAAGGTGGCTCCTTGGTAGGAAAATACATAAGGGAAGCGGCACCGATCAGGAATTACCGGCTTGCCTGCATCCTGTTGCGGGGTCGCTTGATAGTCTGGAATCAGACAGGTCCGGGTGTTGGCGCAACCGAAGAACAGCCCAAAGCTCTGGCCAATCGCGTAGTAGCTCGCTTCGACAACCATGCCAGCATTGAACATGGGGCCGATGAGTTTGTACGCGCCGGTCTGGATGGGATATGTGGGCTGCGGAGTGGGTGCCGGAACAGGCGTTGGGATGGGTGCGGCAGGTGCCACAGCGACTTGGCTGGGCGGTGTGACATCGGCGTCCGCCGATTCACCGCCGCCGCATGCTGTGAGCGCGAGGCAGGCTAAGGCTGCGACGATGAATCCAAATCGATTTGCGCGCCTACGGTACGCATGCGTTGCAGTATGCGTTCGAAGGTCTTCGCATCCAGCTCCAGGCGAGCCATTGCGAAGAACAGCATTTGCGGACTGACTTCTCGCGGTTGCTGTCCACCAGTGTACTTGCGCCATTGGTGGTCGCCAGCCAAGCCGAATAGCTCTGCCATTTGCTTGCCTGTCATGCCGAGACTGGTCTTCAGGTCGGCCAACTGTTCTGTGGTCGGTGGGGTGTACTGCATTGTCATGGGAGCACGAATGGCGCGAGATAGCGCGAAAAACAGGTTTCACGATTCATCCTTTCGGGTTGGTGGGCTGCGCAATGAGCGCTACCGCTGGCTAGGATTATAGACCCATTGGGTCTATCGTCAAGGTCTCATCATCGGCCGCCGCGAGCGGTTTTTTTCATTTCAGGAGTTCGGACATGACATCGAACCTCAAGTACTCGGCATCGCTCAAGAACGCGCAGCAGGATGCGATCACAACGAAACTTGGCGCCAGCGCCGTGCTGGAAATCTACAGCGGCTCGCAACCGGCGAGCCCTGACACCGCCGTCGGCGCACAGGTTCTGCTCGCGTCGCTGACCTGCAATGCGACATTCGCGCCGGCGGCGAGCGGCGGGGTGCTCACCTTGAACTCCATTACCAACGGTACCGGCACCGCAGGCGCTGGCGCAGGCACCACGGCAACCTGGTATCGCCTCCGCACGTCGGGCGGTGTGGCGCATATCGATGGCACGGTCGGCATTTCGGGCGCCGACCTGAACCTCAATAACACCAACATCGCGACCGGCCAGACCGTTAGCGTTACCAGCAGCACGTACACCAACGCCAACTAGGCCACATCGTGACGACCGTTGTCCTTACTTCGGGCACGAACTGGTCGGTTCCCTCGGATTTCAATCCTGGCGACAACACCATCGAGGTGTGGGGCGCTGGCGCCGGCGGTGGCGGAGGGCAGACGTCCGATCCCAATCACTCTGGCTCGGGTGGTGGGGGTGGTGCGTACTCGAAGATCACCAACTGGTCTGGGACCGGCTCCATCCCTTACAGCATTGGGGCCAGTGGTACGCGCGGCACTGGGGGGCCTCCATCGGGCGATGGTGGCGACGGTGGTGACACGTGGTTTGGGGCGTCCACATATGCCGGAGCGCCGGTCGCCGCAAAGGGCGGGAAGGGTGGTAAAGGGGGATCAACTGCAGGCACGACAGCAGCTGGCGGTGCTGGCGGCGATGCGACGTCTGGGATTGGCTCCGTCAAATTCTCAGGGGGCGCCGGTGGCACCGCGAGCAACGTGTCCGGCCAAAATCGAGGCTCCGGTGGTGGCGGGGCAGCAGGCAAGGACGGTGCGGGCGTCAGCGGTTTCACAGGGGCCTCTGGCAACGGCGGTAACGGCGGGGCGGGCGACAACGGCTCTGGCGGTGCTGGCGGGACTGGTGGTGCTGGCGCCGGTCCTGCAGGCGCTGCAAACCAAGAGGCCGGCGGCGGTGGCGCGGGTGCCGGCGCAGCTGGGGCTGGCGGCGCCGGCGGTTTGCCTGGGGGAGGTGGAGGCGGCGGTGATTTTTCCGGCGGGGCCTGGCAGGGCGGCCTTGGCGGCGGCGGGCAAATCCGCATCACGTACACGCCGGTTTCCGGCATCACGGGTACTGCCGCATCGACCCAGACAGCGAACACGGGAGCGTCATCGGGCGCGGTCGGCACTTCTGGCGCCGCAGTTGCGACCGGAGCGAAGGACCAGGGCGCGGCTACCGGAGCTGTAGCTGTCGCGGGAACTGGCGCGACCACTCAGGCGAAGGACTCAGGATCGGCCAGCGGCGGTCTGGCGGTATCGGGTTCTGCAAGCGCAACGCAGCAGCCAAACGCCGCCGCAGCCAGTGGATCGGCGTTGGTGTCTGGTGCCTCAGCCGGTGCGCAGCGACCGAATGCAGGCGCGGCCTCCGGTTCGGTGGTGATCGCAGGTACCGGCAGCTCCGTCCAGGCCTCCAACACCGCGAGCGCAGCCGGCGCGGTCGGCAACGTTTCCCAGGGAAGCGCGGCAAGCGTTCAGGCACCGAACGCCGCGACGGCATCCGGCAGTGCAGGTGTCGCGGGAGCTGGCGCACCGGCGCAGGCACGAGGTGCCACGGCAACCGTCGCCACCAGCACCGTCGCCGGGGCTGCGGCCGGTGCGCAACGTGCGAATGCATCGACAGCGTCTGGCGTCGTGACATCGGGCAGCACCAGCCCGCCGAACCCGATCCTGGTGGCTGTGCCGGCCGAGGTGCGCATGGTCGCAGTCACAGGAGAGGCCCGCACCCTTGTAGTGGGCAAGGAAGCCCGCGTTCTGGAGGTACCAGCATGACCACAGCATTCCCTCCGAAAGATCCGGCTGCTGTCCTGGACTACCAGGTGGACTGGTCAGCCTGGCTGGCATCTGGCGAAACGATCAGTGGCGCGCCGGTAATCGAAGCGGGGGATCTCAACATCAACCCAGGTGGGCAATCCACAGCGGTGTCTGGCGGAATCGTGACCTTCTGGCTCGGCGGGGGCGTGGCCGAGCGGTTTTATGACGTCTCCTGCCAGATCACCACGTCGGCCGGTCGAAAGGACCGACGAACGTTCTCCCTGCGCGTCGCGACGCGCTGAGTCCACAGCCACCTTCGGGTGGCTTTTCATTTCTGGAGAGGCCTATGGACAAGCAGGCATTCAAGTTGGCCGCCGGCCTGACACAGATGATGGTCGACCGCTGGCACGCACCCATCATTGCGGCTTGGGCTGAATACGGGATCGACTCACCGACGCGCCAGGCTGCGTGGATAGGCCAGGTCGGGCACGAGTCTGGCGGTTTCATCTACACGCGCGAGCTATGGGGGCCGACGCCGGCGCAGCAGCGGTACGAGCGCGACTTCAATTCAGCATGGCCGCCGGCCAGCAAGACGGACCGGAACCAGAAGCCCTACGAACTTGGGAACCTGCAGCCGGGCGACGGCAAGCGCTTCATGGGGCGAGGCCTGATCCAAGTAACCGGGCGCGCCAACTACCGCGCGTGCGGCGCGGCGCTGGGCATCGACCTGGAAGCCGACCCGACACTGCTGCAAGGCGATGTGCTTGCCGCCCGCTCCGCATGCTGGTTCTGGCAGCGGAAGAACCTGAATGCGCTGGCTGATGCCGGCGACTTCGTAACCCTCACCCGCCGGATCAACGGCGGCACCAACGGCCTGGCCGACCGGCAGCAGCGTTGGGAACGCGCAAAGCGCGCCTTGGGAGTTGTGTGATGAAGATCGTCGAGAACTGGAACAAGTTGTGGAAGAGCACTACGGTGCTGCTGTCAGCGCTGCTGGCCATGCTGTCCGCCGCGCAGGTAGTGCTGCCATCGCTTCAGGCCGTGCTGGATCCTGAGATGTTCGCCAAGATAACGCTGGCGGTAGCCGTCCTGATCGGCGCGCTGCGATACATCAACCAGGAAGCTATCAAGCCCGACAACCGGCAGCCGACTGAGCAGGAGTGACTTGTCATCAGAGCGGCACTCATACCGGAGCCGAGATGTGTGAGAGGAGGATTTCATGAACCCACTGAGCAAGATCGGGCTTGGTGTGTTGGTCGCCGCGATCGCGGTGGCGTTGCTGGTGGCTGGGGTACTCGCGTGGCGCAAGGACGTGTACCAGCGGGGCTTCGCCGCGGGCCAGACGGAATTGATGGCCAGCATCGACGCACGTAACAAAGAAGTGGAGCGACTGAACAAGCAGCTCGTCGCCAAGGACCAAGATGTGATTGCGGCCAAAGAGGAGGACCGCGAAAAGATCGTCACCATCTACCGGACCATCCGGGAACAAGTGGAGCCCCAAATTGTTGAAAAGCCCGTGTTTCGTGATTGCCGCGTTGGCTCTGGCGTCCTGCGCAGCCTCGTCGCCGCCGCCGAGGGCCGAGTGTCAGCCGATCCCGGCCAGCCTGCGGAAGGCGCCCCCGGAAAAGATGCCAGCACCAGCCGATGACAGCATGGGCGCGATCGTGCGCGCGTATGTCGCGGCGGCGGAGCAGTACCACAAGTTCAGGCGCGACTGGCTCGCGCTGGATGATGCAATCAAGGCCAGGGAGGGCTGCTATGCAGGGGAATGAAATGCCGGTGCGGATGGAGCGGCCGACCATCCCGTTCTGGGGGCTCCTGGTTGCCCTGGTGGCCACGATGGCGGCCTATTTCGGCCAGCGGGAGGCCACCAACGCGGCGCTGATCGAGATCAAGACCGAAATGGTGGCCATGAAGAAGACCATCGAGCGGATGGAAGCGGACCGCTACACGGCGGCCGATTCCAGAAGGGACTTCGCCTGGCGAGACGAGCGCGCGGCAGAGCAGGGGAAACGGCTGACGGATCTGGAGCAGGAGATGCGGTCGCGGCGCCGGTAACGATCTAATCGTTATCCCATCCATCACGTTCAAGATCGCCTAAGACGACCTCATAGTATGAAACGCCAAGGTTAGCTAACGTAGCGATCGTCGCAGAGCCTATCGGCTTGCCCATGTGCTCGGTTGGTACATCGTAGATTTTTCCGCGATTCGTGACCGCGGTTGCCGTTACTTGGCCTGGAGAGATTTCGATCTTCGCCCCCGCTGGGGCATCTAGCATCGCCGTCCCATTGTTGATAGCAAGGTGTCCGATGAAGAGCGCCTCACTACCGGGCGGTGGGTTGATTGTCAGTGCCCCATGCTTCTTCGTCGTGATGTTGCGGATCCCGTGCTCGTCTGCGTGCCGCGCATGCATGAGATACCGGATCAGGGGGTCATTCTTGCGTGCCGCTGCCACGTTCTTGGCGTGCTGGGAATTGTAGAAACGTGGATCTCCCTTTAACGACGCCTCGGTCTTGTTCCAGAACCTCGTCAGTCTGCCGAGTACGTCCTTCCATAATTCGTCCACCTCATGGGGTGTCGAGGCCTTCGGTATGGCCTGGGCTGCCTGGCGTGCACGCTCCAATTCCTGTTTAGCCGCATTGAGTTTTTGACCCACAACCTCTCCCGTCCGTGTTCAATTGCGCTCATATACACTGTATATCCATACAGTGCGCAAAATGTCTACCGGATTTCAGCCTCCCAGCCTTCCGCTGCCATCGTACGTGATCGAGGAATCGATCTGTCGCAACTGCGCGCGCCTTCGCTTCGGGGTGCGCTACGAGTACCCTCATCCGCGTATGTGGGCGGAGTGCGAGCATGCGGTACCCTACGCGCCGATGATCTGGGCGACGTCCTGCGATTTCTTCATGCGGGAAATGGGGGTGGACTGATGGGCGCCACGCTGCTGGCTAAGGATTTGGTATATGCCAAACCTTTCGCCGCGATCTGGAGCGATCGGACGAAAAAAAACCCATCCGTGAGGATGGGTTGTCTCGATGCATCGAGATAGGCGCGTTAAGCGGCCTTCTTGTGTTCGACTTCCGCGGCGGCTTCTTCCTCGTCTCGCTCCTCTGCAACCTCAAGGAGGAGCCGCTTCATTTCGGCTGTCGCAAAGCGCGCCAGCGCATCGCGCATCAGCGGCTGATACCCAATCTTGTGGAGGCGAGCAATCACCTTGTATTGCTCAACCAAAGCCTTTGGTAGCCGAATCGAGATGGCCTGCATCCCGAGCGACTCGCCTACTTCATCTTGAAGCGCCTTGGGCGCTACAGCAACATATTGCTCATCAGCGCCCAGCGTACCGTTGTCCCATGCCTCTTCGGTACCTGGGATTTTGGTGGCTTGCGTCATTGTTTTCTCCTCATGTCATTACTGCCAACGGGGTGTTACGGGTATTACTTGGCGTGCCTGTCGTAGATGCCTTGGACCACGTCTGTGGCGTCGTACGCGGATTTGACGATGCTGTTGCCGTCTCGGTAGACAAACATCACTTTCAACAGGCGCCCTTTGCGTGTCTCGGCTACGAACCAAAGCGTCGGAGGGTCGGTTTGATGATCCTCACGGGTATCGATCAAGAAGTTTCCGCAGATGTTGTCGAAAGCTTCGCGGACCTCTTCTTCGCTGACTTGGTGCTTGTCAGAAAGCTTGGCTTTGATGCGCGGCGGGATGACTACGCTCATAGGATGTATATACGGCTAAAAGGTTTCGCTTTTCAAGAGAGGGTTACACTTGACCGTGCGATGTGCCGCATTTCGTGCGTTTCCCTAGCGTTTGTGATCTGCTATGCGCTCTGCTAACGGTTGCGCTATGCTTGAGGACGGATCATACGTATATACACTGTTGCGGTGCAACTGGTTTTTTCAATAGTGTCAATAGGAGGCTACGACCCGGTCACGTTACACGTTGTTCGTCGAAGAACTTTCGTGGCGGTTCGGGCGCCTCTCAAGGCAATTCGCCCACCTCTTTGCTAGCATTACGCCAAAAATACGCATTTGTCCCGGAGAGCTGTGCCAATGCTGGGAGTACGTTTCCCCTCCCTCGCACCAACCTATCTTTTTGTTGCGCAATCGCAACTTCTGCACTCCACGCCATTCGACGACACTTAACGCCGCAAAGCCAGACCTAGCAAGGGTTGGCGGGTGTTTTCGACGGCTCAAGCTCGCCGTGGCCCTGGCGGCTGCGGCCGCATGCGGCGCCCTCGTGGCGACGGTACGGAGCCATTTCTCGGAAACTGCGCCCGCGCCTCAGGTTGCCAGTCAATGCCACTTCGATGGGCGGCAGTATTCCGTGGGTAGCATCGTCAAAATGTCAGATGGCCTCTCCCGCGAATGCCTGGAGGCAGGCAGCGGCAGGTCGCACAAATGGTCGGAGTTTTCGCTGCGGCCAATCTAGCTGTACACCAATTTCGAAGCGCCCCCTAACCGGTTGTGGCCCTACATCCTCCGCCACGGCCGAACCACGCTTGCGGTCGTCCGTCGCTCTTCGGCGGAAGGTTGCCCCTCGCGTTGGACTTGAAGGGAGTGTCGAAATGGCTCTGGTCAGTTGCAGCGAATGCAAGCAAGAGGTGTCCGACAAGGCGCAGGCATGCCCGCATTGCGGCTTCAAAGGAAAGCCCAAGCTCAGAAACGGGCTCTACGCGATCCTGATTTTTCTGGCGATGATCGTTGTGTTGGCGCAATGCATCGGTGGCAAGGAGGAAGGGGCCGCAGAGCGATCGACGACGACGACCGAGCGCGCACAGACACCGGAAAGCGCTTCAGCCGTCCCTGCAATGGCTGTGACTATTGGCCGAGGCACCGACGATATCTTGAGCGAATTGCCTTTTATCGAGCGCACGGCTGCCGTACCTTTGCGCGATGGCAGTCCACGTGAATCGTTTCGACTGGGCAAGTACCTAGTCCTGGAAACGATAGGAGAGAAGACGGATTTGGATCGTTACACCCTGATGTTCGGGGTCGCGAGCGATGACAAGGCCGGCGCAGTTGAAACAGCCATACTTGTTTCAGCTATTCTGGCCAACACGTTTCCGGAATGGGGGAAGGGCGACGCCGACGAGGCTGCGGGGAAGTGGCTGGCGCAGGCGAGCGAACAGTTGGCGTCGAACATCAAGAAAAACCGGGATGACCCCGCGCCAGTCATCCTGGAGCGGGATGGGCTCCGTGTTCGATATTTTGCAACCCCCTCGCTTGGGCTCTTCTTCGTTTCGGTGCATCCGTTGGGGGCGTCGTAGGGTGGCGCGTCTTGGTGCCGATGAAACAGCGGTTTCTCGGCATGCCAGGACTGCCATAGGCGCAGCACCCGTGGTGCCATATGCCTGGGTGCTTATATCGTCAGATAGTTCCGGAGAGCTGCGGCTCGGACACGAAATGCGGGGTGGTCAATTGAAGTGTGCGATAGCAGGCTTCGGAATGGCGAATGCGCTCAGTGGTTGATTGTCGCCTATCGGCCAGCGGCCTCATTTTCCGCTGGTCAAGTGCAACTTCGAATTCGCTTCAGCGAAGTACGCCGCCTCAATCTCACATCCGACCCACCGCAGCCCCCGTTCCTTTGCCGCCAGCAAGAAAGTCCCCGACCCTGCAAACGGATCGCAAACCACGCCGCCTGCAGGCGCCAGTCGCACGACCTCGCGGGCCAGGCCGGCCGGCTTCTGCGTCATGTGAACCTTTGGCCGTGGCAGGCGTTCGGCGAACACGCCTGGCAAGTGCACCTTCTGGTCGGTGCGCACTGCACCCCTCGTCGCCCACACCATAAATTCGGCCTGCTGCGAGAAGCCGCCCGTACGGGGCCGCGCGCCGCCAGACGTCTTGTCCCACACCGCAACACCGCGCCAGATGAATCCGGCCGCCTGGACGGCATCGGTGAGGCTTGGCAATTGGCGCCAGTCGGTGAAACACACCAGGTGCGCGCCGTCCTTTGCCGCGCGGTAGGCTTCGCCGAGCCAACTCATGCACCAAAACGTCCAGGATCGCTGATCCTTGTTGTCGTGGTGGAATTCGGGATAGACGGTCTTCACGTCACCGCCGATGTACTTCTGGCCCGGCGCCTGCGCGCGGGCGCTGGCGTGCAGGCCTCCGGACGAATAGGGCGGATCGGTGAAGAACAGATCGACGGACTGCTCGGGCAAGCTCCGTAGGATCTCGATGGCATCCTTACGATGCAGGCGGTTCAGCAGCTTGGCAGGGATGGTGGGCTTCATGGACGGTATCTCCGATACACGAAGCTCTTGGGCCTTCTGGTGCGGAGCGCTCGGCCCTCAGTTGATTCATCGTGCCGCAGCGTGGGCACTTGATGGCGAGGCGAAGATAGTCGCCCGCGCCAAGTTTGCGATTGCAGCTGCCACAGCGAATGTCTTGCATGTCGTGGTCTTCCAGCGTTGTGCTAGGATTGCCGCGCCTCGCGAGGTGGCGCGGCCCTGGCCGGACTGGCAGGCTGCTTCTGCTGGAACGGGGCGGGGCCGGTGCTCTAACACCGACCACGTCGCCGCGTCTTTTGATTATTGAGTCTGAGAGTGCCTCGGAAACAGGGATGCTTGTTGTCAGCCGGGTATCCACTGCAAGGGCTGCGAAGCTGCCGTCCCTCGGTGCTTACCGCTCTGTTGGGCTTGGCCTAAATAATCTGTCGATGCTGCCGATAGGATCACGTATCACTTATCCGTTTGCCCGCGATGCCTTCCAGCCCATGCTTTCTCTTTAAGAATTCGTACGAATTCAAGCCGAAGGAAGAGATCGATTCGATTCCGAATTACGTACGTGGCATCTATGTCCTATTCAATGGCCCCCCAGACGCCAAAGGGGATAGGGATGTCGTCTACATCGGCATGGCAAGGGGGGAGAGCAGCGGGGCAAAGGGGCGCCTACGCAAGCATTGTCAGGATAAGGGCAAGGAGTGGAGCCACTTTTCGGTGTTCCAAGTATGGGACAACATTACCGAGGCACAGGTTGAGGAGTTAGAGGGTCTTTTCCGGCATATCTACAGGCGCGACGCCCAAGCGAATCGATTCAATATCCAAAAGAAGTACGCGCCTTTGGACTTGATTCGCCGGAAGACTGCGGACGAGTGGATCTAAGGTTCTCGCACAGATGCCAGGTGGCTGAGCTTGCTTAGTCGCCAACCTCCTGAGCTTTGACCTCAAGCTCGACTCCCGTCACATAGCCCCGATCGGAAAGCTGGTGAGTCACCTTCGCCACAACCCATCCCGTCCCATCAATCTCCGGCTTCCACCCCTGCACGCTCGCCGGCAGCTCCGGAAATAGCTCCGGCCGGCCCCGCGCCAGCGTAATCCGGAAGTTCGCAACCCCACGCTGTATCCGCTGCCACTCAGCCCGCGCGGCGCGTTCGGCGTTGGCCTTGTTGGCATAGGTGTGCCGCAGCACCTTCACGTTATCGGGGTTCGCGTTCTCGATGACGCTGGCTGCGCCCTTCGCGCGCGGGTCCTTCTTCGATGTCACGACGGCGTTGGCCGCATCCACGACCACCTCTCCCTTTTCCGCCAGCCGCGCGTCCTGGTAGTACGCCTTCACGCCGTTGTAGTTATCGCGGCCAGCAATCTGGAATGTGTGCGTGTCGCCGCTGGCGCGCGTGATTTCTACCGTGGGCAGGGCGATGGCAACGGCTTCTCCCTTCGTTTCGCACTGGCATCGAGCGTGGGTGCCAGTGTTCCCTTGTCACCAGCGCGTCCGAGGCTCGACATAGGGTTCGCCAGCAGCACGGGGCGGTTCAGGGGGAAGACCTTCGCATCGGCGTCGTCAGCAATGCAGACAATGCCCGGAATGGCTGTAGCGATGGTGCGGATCGGGCGGGTGCCCTCATTAATCTCAACGACGCGAACACCGTGATGGTAGTCGGGTGGCATGCAGTCCTCCGGGATGGGCCAGATGGTGGCGAGTTCGTCCGGAAAGGATGCTGCGTACGCGCGAGGGTGTCGCGTGGTGGGTGTTGTCAGGAGAAGAGGGACAACACTGAACCCTCTGCGCTAATCATTGCATCGCCGTTCGAGCAAGCCATTCCGATGAGGGGTGTTCGGGGTATGTCCTTTGATAGAGAGTTTCGCGCGCAGCTAACAATAAAAGATTCTCAAAATGGGAGGAGTCATAGAATGCGAGCAATGGCATGTACGGTAGTAGCGGTGTGTGGCCTTGTTTCTGGATGCAAGACTGCATTGGTTAGCAATGAGCTGAACCAAGGATCACAGAACGGAGCGAAGGGGCTGGTGTATCGGTTGCCCTTAAAGCAGTTCGACATCACAGTGACCTATGAACTGGTCAGTTGCACCGTTGACCAAACGGCGGGAAATGCCCAGTTAGGAACGAACGTCACGGGAACGGTTGTCGAGACTGTTGTGGGCGATGATGAGCGGACTTACTTTCTCGACTACTCCAAGCTTTCCGCCCCGACGAAGGTTAGCAACATCGATATCGGTGTGTCCGATACCGGGCTGCTGACGGCGATAAACTCCACGGTCACGGATCGAACAGGCCCGATCATCGCGAACGTTGGAACAACTGTTTTCAGCGTGGCCAGAGCCATCGCCTTGCCTGGTCTTTCCGGTGCCGCGACAGTGGCCCCGCTTCTTTTGCAGAACAAGGGGCTGCTGGATCCAGCCATCGTTCCCCCCAACGTTGTCGTTGACAGAAAGCGGGCTATCGGCAACCAGCTGTGTACGAAATTCAATAAGACGCGAAAGGAGTATGACGCAGCGATAGAGGTGTCGAAGTCTGCCGCAGCTTTAGTAAAGAAGAGGAGCGAAGCTGTCGACGCGCTGGCCGAGCGTAAGGCGCTGCATACGCAGTTGACGGAAGAACAATCCTTCTACAAACAATATGGAACCAGTGCGCAGTACAAGGCCGCTGTGGATGCTGTTTCCACTTCGGCAAAGGCCCTCGACAACGCCCAGCGGGCAGTCAACGCACTGAAAGACGTGAACGACGACTCCGACAAGGCCAACAAGAAACTCGCCGAACTGAAGGCGAAGCTGGTCGTCGCTCAGACGATCAATTTTGTTCCCAGCGTATCGCCGACGCCATATAGTCCCAAGCTGCAGTTCTCCCGTATTAACTCGCTATTCGACTCAGATGCAAAGCCGTGTAGTACCACGACGCTGGACAAGTGTATTGACCTGCCAGGCGTCAACTTCTCGGCAACGCCCTTGGCCGGATATGTACCGCAAAAGCAGACCTTCAAAGAAACCCCCGGTATTGTCTACAGGTTGCCCGCGACCGCGAGACTGCAGGCGAGCACAAGCGATGGTGTCGAGTTTATCAATCTGGTCACGCAGATTCCGCAGTATGGGCACATAGCCTCGCTGGATCTCAAAAACGGTGCCTTCGCAGACAATCAGTTGAAGATCACCTTCAATTCGAACGGCGTGCCTACGCAACTCTCATTCTCGTCACAGTCTCAAGCCGAGGCCGCATCGAAGGCAGCAAGTCAGACGGCTCAGTCGTACTTCGATTTTGCGAAGAACAAGCAGCAGGACAAAATTGACGCAGCGAAGACGCAAATCACTCTCGACAAGGACCGCGCGGCGGCGAACGCCTCCGTGGCCTCTGACAACCTGAATACCCTTCGCGATATCCAGAAGCTTCAGGCATTGGCAAACGGTACATCTTCCGAGGCTGCGACCCAGTTGGATGCGCTTAACAACCAGCGCGACATGCTGGACGTGCAACTCAAGATATTGGGGTTGCAGAAGCAGATCAACGATGCAAAGGCTGGCCTGGCGGCGCAAGCGGGGCAGTAGCGGGAAGGGCAAGGAAGCCTGTCAGCCGCGTACCGGCTGGTAGGCGCCCCTACCGCCTAACCTGACGGCCCAGTACATCAGTGTGCGGACCGTCCACGCCACCCCAAGCACCTCCATCGCTTCAAGGAAGGTCCGGTCCGCATATGCTTTGCTGCCGATGCCATTGGCATACAGGTAGTCATGGATGATCGCAGCCTTCGCCCACCTGCCATGCGGCGGGAACAGCGCCCATAGAAGGCGGGGGACTCGTCGGATTCCATAACGGCCGACGTAGGCGGATTCGTACTTCGATCCGTTGGTATTCCCCCCATTTCTAGCGGTCGCTGGAAGTAGAGGCTAGGCCATGATGGCCGATCGTTGTTTCGGGGTAATGCCACCGAGCGCCATATTGGGGCGTTCGTGATTGTAAGACCATAGCCATTTTGTCGCGTAGTCCTGGACTTCGGCGACGGTCTCGAACAGGTAATGCGCCAGCCAGTCATACCGCACAGTCCGGTTGTACCGCTCGATATAGGCGTTCTGTTGAGGCTTGCCTGGCTGGATGAACTGCAACCTGATTCCCCGCTTGCGGGCCCAGTTCTTCAATGCTTCGCTGACATACTCCGGGCCGTTGTCACACCGAATCGCCTGCGGCGGCCCTCGCCACTCGATGACCTGATCCAGAGCGCGGATCACTCGCGGTGATGGCAGCGAGAAGTCCACGTCGATGCACAGGCCTTCCCGGTTGAAGTCGTCGATGACATTGAACAGCCGAATGCTGCGGCCGTCGGCCAACTGGTCGTGCATGAAGTCCATCGACCAGCTTTCATTCAACGTCAATGGCACCGCCAACGGTTCGGGCTGCTCACGCACCAGCCGCTTGCGGGGCTTGATGCGCAGGTTCAACTCCAACTGCCGGTAGATACGATAGACGCGTTTGTGATTCCAGCCAAAGCCTTTGACGTTGCGCAGGTACAGGAAGCACAGACCGAACCCCCAGTTGCGCTGGTTGTGGGTCAGCTTGACCAGCCAATCGGCGATGACGTCATTCTCCGTCGAGCTCTTGGCCTGATACCGATAGCACGTCTCGCTCACGCCAAAGGCAGCGCAGGCCGTCTTGACCGTCAGGGCGCGTTCTCGCACGGCACGCATGGCCATCTCACGTCGGTGAGATGGCCTTACCACTTTTTTTCGATGGCTTCCTTCAGGACATCGGCCTTCAGGCGTTCCTCGGCATACATCTTCTTGAGGCGGGCGTTCTCGGCTTCCAATTCCTTCATCCGTGTCATCAGCGCCGCATCCATGCCGCCATATTTGGCCCGCCATTTGTAAAAGCTAGCGTTGCTCATGCCGTGCTCCCGGCATAGCTCCGGAACCGGTGTGCCGGCTTCGGCCTGCTTCAAGATGGCGATGATCTGGCTGTCCGTGAATCGGGAGGTCTTCATGCAAATTTCCTAAGGTACCGCTGATAGAAAATTCTACTTCCCGCGACGCTTACTTTACGGGGGGAATACC